>NZ_JBEHZD010000197.1:0-12504 GCF_040240285.1 Streptomyces sp. HSW2009
GGGGGGGCCGGCGGGGGGCCCGGGGGGGGGGCGGGGGCGGGGGGGGGGGCGGGGGGGCGGGGGGCCCCCCCGGGGGGGGGGCGGGGGGGCCCCCGGGCCCGCCGCCCGGGCGGCGGGTCCTCAGCCCAGGAACAGCGGCAACTTCTCGCCCAGCTCACCCAGTTCGGCCCGCTCCGCTTCGGTGGGGGCGCGCCGGCCGGTGGCGATCAGCAGGGCGTCCGTGTCGGAGAACGCGGCGGGCAGCTTGGCCCCGGCGATCTCCTCCAGCATCTGGCGGGTCCGCGCCAGGCCGTCCGCGGGCGGCTCGGCGACGTGCGGCAGGTGGGCTCGCAGGTCGAGGTGGTGCAGCGTCCACTCAAGGACGTACATCGTCAGGTACTCGTGCACGGTCAGCACCTCGTCGCGGGTGCTCACCCGGGCGTCCGGGTCGGCGAGCACGGCGGCGCGCCCCGCGGCCGAACCCACGTCGTCCAGGTGGAACTTCAGCAGGTGCGGCTCCTCGTACGCGGCGGCGAGCCGGACGGTCAGCGCGTCCAGCGGGTCGTCACCGGTCGGCGGTTCGGCACCCACGGTCCAGTAGGTCAGGGCGGTGATGGTCGGTTCGGCGTCGGCGGGCGTGGCCAGCGTGATCAGGACGTCCTGTGCGTCGATGACGAGGTGACAGACGAGGTCCTGTACGAGCCAGCCCGTGCAGCCGGACGGCTGTGCGAAGTCCTGGTCGGCGAGGTCGGCGACGGCCGTGCGCAACGCCGCCCATGAGTGCGAGAAGAGATCCACACTCGGCAAGCTATGCGGCCCGAGAACCCGGAACAACCGCAATACCGTCCCCAAGTCCCCCGTGCGGACGGGGAGTAGGGGGTTGAAGGGGTAGGGGGAGAGTAGGGGTCGCAAGGACGAGCGGGAGATCGAGCGGGAGGTGGGGTGGGGCCGGGGCGGGCGGGCGCCGTGGGGCGCCGGGCCCGGCCCGGGTGCGGCCCCGCCACCATGGCGTCCCACCTGCGCACGGCTCCGCCAAGCCCGGGTACGGCTCCGCCAAGCCCGGGTACGGCTCCGCCCCGTACGCCCCGGCCCGGATATCGCCTGGCCCCGCCCGGACGCGGCCCCGCCGGACCGGAGCTGAGCCCGGTACGGGACGCCCCACCCCCTACCCCCTACAGCGCGATCAGGCCCGCATCGGTGGTCGTGAACCCGCAGGCGTCGAAGTAGAACGCGCGCAGTTCGGCGTCGAAGTCCACGTGCAGCCACTCGCACCCGGCGGCCCTGGCCCCGACCACCGCGGCCTCGATCAGCCCGCGCCCGATGCCCATCCGCTGCCACCCCTCCCCCACCACCGTGTCCAACACGAAGGCGTGCACCCCGCCGTCCCACGCCACGTTGACGAAGCCGACGAGTTCCCCCCGCTCCCGCGCGCAGACCCAACCGAGGCTGTGCCGGTGCAGTTGGCCGTGCCAGTCGATGTCCAGCACCGGATGGTCGAACCCGTGCGCGTGCAGCGCGTTGACCTCGGGGTTGGCGAAGGGGCCGCGCCAGAGGTAGGCGGGCCCACCGGCCTGTCCGTGCGCGGGGCGGCCGTCCTGCTGCGGTTCGGACTCGGACGCGGACGCGGACTCGGACTCGGACGCTGACTCGGACGCTGACTCGGACGCGGATTCGGACGCGGGTGCGTGGTCGCTCATGAGCGCGAGGGTAGGCGGGCGCCCGGCCGGACGGGACGGGGGGCCGGCCGGTGGGGCGCACGGCAAGCACGTGGGGCGGGCCCGTACGGTGCGATCCGTGCGACGGCCCCACGCCGCGGTCCGGCTGCCGGACGCATACGCCGCGAACACGCGGAGGCGCACATACTTGGGCAGTATGAACGATCCCGCACTACGCGCCCGCGTCGAGTCCGGTGCCGAACACGACGACCCGTCCGACGAACGGGTCCGAGAACTGCTCACCGCACTCGCCGGTTTCGCGGAAGAGTTCCTGGTCATCACCCGTACCGCGGACCCGGAAGGCCAGACCTACCTCCAGGTCGCGCACTCCGAGGCACCGCCCTGGAACTTCGTCGTCGAATACCGCGACGGCGGCCCCGACCGCCACTTCCAGGCGTTCACCGACCAGGTCGACGTGCTGCACCGCACGGTCACCGGCTGGATGTCCCAGCGCCCCGGCTGGCGCGACCTGTTGGAGTGGCAGCCACTCGAACTCCGCCCCTGACCCCGCGCAGTGGCCTCCGTACGGGGACGGAGACAACGTGACGTGCCTGCCGTACGGGACGGAGGCCACCCGACGCGCCTGCCGGACGGGCCCGGGTCCGGGGACGTGGCCGCCGTACGAGGCGGAGCCCACACGACGCGACCACTGCACAGGACCGCACCGCGCACCCCACCCGCCTACCCCGGCTTCTTCGCGTTCTTCACCACCGCCGCGACCCCCACGCCCAGACCCGCGACGCCCACCCGGACGGCGGGGTGGCGGCCCACCTCCACCGCTGCGTTCTTCAACTGGTCGGCGCTGCGGGCCGCGTCCCGCCAGCGGGTGGTGGTGAGCGCGTCGCGCCCGCCCTCGATGCCCAGCGGGGCGCGGAAGTTCTCGACGGCCGTGCCGATCCGGTTGACCGTGTCCACCACCGCCCGGGCCGATGACGCGTGCAGCAGTACGCGCGCGTCGGCGGCGTCCGCCACCGCGTCAAGGCGAGCCATCAGGTGGCCGAGCTCCCGCGAGACCCGTTCGCGGCGCTGCTGCCGGTCGGTCCGCAGTGCGAGGCGGTAGGCGTCCAGGTCGGCCGGCGACTCCTCGCGGACCCGGTCGAGCCGCAGGACGTCGAGCGCGTCCTGAAGTTCGAAGCAGTGCGCCAGGACGGCCAACATTTCGGCCACCTCGTCGCCCGCCCGCGCGGTCACCCGGGCAGTCTCACCGATCTTGCGCGCCCCCTCCACCTCCTTGGCCAGGTCGTTGAGCCGCAGCAGCGCCCCGGCCGTGGCGTCGCTGATCGTCTGCGTCCTGCCCTGCACCGTGGACCAGTTCGTCGGGTCGACGCGCTGTATCTCGCGGCGGAGGGCCAGGGCGGATTCGATGTCGATCCACGCCCCGATCAGTCGCTGCAACTCGGCGTTCTTCTGGTTGCGCAGCACCTCGTCGACCTTCTTGTCGATCGTCGCGAGGTACTTCTTGAGCTCCCCCATCTCGTGCCGCATCCCGGCCTGCGTCAGCAGCCCCGCCACGCCCGACAGCACCGCCGGGTTGGTCAGGAACGTGCCGGCCCCCTGCGCGACCTTGAGCCAGCCGGTGACGTTGCCCGGCGTCCCGAGCATCGCGTAGCTGACGCCTTCCATCTTGGTCTCCATCAGCCCGAGCTCCTTGACGAGTTGGGCCGACTCCTCCGTCAGCTTCAGCCAGCGGCTCGAATGGGCGGCGACCTCAGCGCCCGCCTGCGCCAGCCCGGCCCCGGTGTGCAGCAGCGGCCCGAGCCGGTACAGCTCAAGGTCTTCCGACAGCGACAGCAGGCCGCGGGAGGCAAGGAAGCGCTCGACGTCGCGCCGGCCCCCGATGATCCCCAGCCCGTCGGCGTCACTGACCAGCTCTACCGCGTTGTCCATCGCCCGCGCTCCCCCGCTGATTCCCCGATTCCCCATCCTCAGCAGGATAGTTCGGGCAACCGCTCACGAACCCCCGCAACCCCCTACGGCTCACCGGTGGCCGAGCACGTTGACCACCTTCCCGTTCGGGTCGCGGACGAAGAAGCGGCGGACGCCCCACTCCTCGTCCTGGAGGGGGTGGACGATCTGCGCCCCGCTGCGCAGCACCGCCGCGTAGACCGCGTCCACGTCGTCCACCTCCACGCTCAGATCGGGGTTGACCGGGCCGGTCAGGTCCGCGGTCACCACGCTGACCTGGGCCGTCGGCTGGGTGGGCGAGGCGAGCGTCATGATCCAGCCGTGGTTCATGACCTCCTCGAACCCCAACATGCCGTAGAACTCCCGGCTCTCGGGCAGGGCGTCGGACGAGAGGTTGGGGACGACGCGACGTACGCTCACGGGGCGCTCCTTCGGCGGAACGGGCAGGTTGGGCGGGTCAGAAGGTCAGCAGGTCAGGCAGGTCGGACAGGTCAGGCAGCCGGGCAGCCGGCGACCACGGCAGCCACCGCGAGAACGCTAACCCCAGCCACTGACAATCGACCGCCGCCAGCCCGCCCGACCACCCCTGCCACCCCACCCGCCACATAGCTCAGCCACCCCAGCGGCCACGCCAACCGCGCAGGTCAGCCACCCCACAGCCGCGTCAGCCAGTTACGCCAACCACTCCCACCGACCACCCCGTCACCCTCCGCTCCCACCCCCGCCGCGCCCCCGTTGGAAGCGCTCGCGGCCGGCCGCGAGGTCCACGATCGGCTCCGGGTAGTCGTAGCGGGCGCGCTCGGCCGCGGGCCGCGTCCACGGCGCGTGCACGGCGGGGCCGGTGAGACCGGCGAGTTCGGGCAGCCAGCGGCGTACGTACCGGCCGTCCGGGTCGAACCTGCGCCCCTGCCGCACCGGATTCAGCACCCGCCCGGGCCGGGTGTCGGTGCCGGTCCCGGCCACCCACTGCCAGTTGAGCTGGTTGTTGGCCACGTCCCCGTCGACCAGCAGGTCGAGGAAGTGCCGGGCGCCGATGCGCCAGTCCACGTACAGCGTCTTGGTCAGGAAGCTCGCGGCGAGCAGCCGGCCGCGGTTGTGCATCCACCCCTCGTACGCGAGTTGCCGCATCGCCGCGTCCACCACCGGATAGCCGGTGCGCCCGGCCCGCCACGCCGCGATCTCCTCGCCCGCGGTGTCCGCGTCGCGCCAGTGGTCATCGCGCGGGCGGTAGTCCTCCCGCGCGCACCGCGGCCTGGCGGCCAGCACCTGGTGGTGGAAGTCGCGCCAGCACAGTTGCCGTACGAAGTCCTCGGCGCCCGCCCCGCCCGCGCTGCGGGCCCTGGCGATGAGTTCGATCGGCGAGAGGGTGCCGAAGTGCAGGTGCGGTGAGAGGCGCGAGGTCGCGTCGCCCGGCAGGTCGTCGTGGCCGGTGGCGTACGCCGCGAGGCCGGAGCGCCGCCAGTTCGTCAGCCGCCGCCGGCCGGCCCGTTCGCCACCGGCCGCGAGCCCCGGGGACCTGCCCCGCACCCGGTCCGCGGCCGGAATCGGGGCGGAGTCGAGCCCGTCGGGTACCCGCACCGCGCGCGGGGCCGGCAGCGGATCGCGCAGCGACTGCCGGGACCAGGCGCGGAAGTACGGGGTGAAGACGGCGAAGTGGTCCCGGCCGCCGCTCGGGGTCACCGCGCCGGGCGGCACCGCGGTGAGCACCGCGTCGTGCACCCGCAGCCGCCGCCCGTCCCGCTCAAGCGCCGCCCGCAACCGCTCCTCGCGGCGCTGCGCGTAGTCGCTGACCCCGGCCGCGACGTGCACCTCGCCCGCGCCCGCCTGCGCGGCGACCCGACACGTCTGCGCCACCACATCGCCCGACCTGACCACCAGCCGACCGCCGCGGGCCCGCAGTTCGGCGTCCAGGTCGGTCAGACAGTCCCGCAGAAACGCCTCCCGGTTGGGCGCGGCGAAACCGGCCGCCGCGATCGCCCTGTCACGCACGAACAGCGGCACCACCTGCTCGGCAGCGGCCAGCGCGGCCCGCAGCGGCGGGTGGTCGTGCACCCGTAGGTCGGCGGTGAACAGCACGACGGAGACCTGCATCGGCTTCACTCCTGGTGGGGCGGTTGGGCGCACGGCGCGGCGACACGGGCCACCGGCGGCCAGCCGGGCGCGGCCCGCACCCGCGCGCCAGCCGTACGGGACGGCTCCGGGTCCACCGTACGGAAGCCACCACCGCCACCCGCCCTCAACGCGCCCGGCCCGCCGGCTCCGCCGACCCCCGCGGCGCCTCGCGGGCCGCCGCGCCGGCGATGTTGCGGGCCATGCCGCCGAAGACGACGGCGTGGAAGGGCGCGACGGACCACCAGTAAGCGTGGCCGAGCAGCCCGCGCGGGTGGTAGATGGCGCGCTGCCGGTAGCGGGTGCGACCGGTCGCCGGGTCCCGGTCGACGCGCATCTCAAGCCAGGCGAGCCCGGGCAGCCGCATCTCGGCCCGCAGCCGCAGCAGCCGGCCGGGGTCGATCGCCTCCACCCGCCAGAAGTCGAGCGCGTCCCCCACCCGCAGGTGCTCGGCGTCGCGCCGGCCGCGGCGCAGCCCGGCCCCGCCGACCAGCCGGTCGAGCCAGCCGCGCACCGCCCAGGCCAGCGGGAAGGAGTACCAGCCGTGCTCGCCGCCGATGCCCTCCACCACCCGCCACAGCGCGGCCTGCGACGCGTCGACGGTGCGCTCGCGGCGGTCGGTGTAGAGGCTGCCGCCGGCCCAGTCCGGGTCGGTGGGCAGCGGGTCGCTCGGCGCGCCGGGCAGCGCGGCCGACGACCAGCGGGTGGCCACCTGCGCGTCCTGCACCTTGCGCAGCGCGAGCCGCAGCGCGTCCGCGAAGGGCAGCGGCTGCCGTGGCCCGTCCGGCACGTACCGCGCGATGTCGTGCTCCCGGCAGACCACCTCGTACCGCAGCGACGCGGCCAGCGGCGCCGCGATGGCGTGCGGCACCGGCGTCACCAGGCCCACCCAGTAGCTGGACAGCCGCGGCGTGAGCAGCGGCACCGGCAGGATCAGCCGCCGCGGCAGGCCGGCGACCCGCGCGTACCGGTGCATCATCGCCGCGTACGTCAGCACCTCCGGCCCGCCGATGTCGAACGTGCGACTCACGTCGGCCGGCAGCGCCGCGCACCCCACCAGGTAGCGCAGCACGTCGCGGACGGCGATCGGCTGAATCCTGGTCCGCACCCAACTCGGCGTGATCATGACCGGCAGCCGCTCGGTGAGGTAGCGCAGCATCTCGAACGAGGCCGAGCCCGAGCCGATGATCACGGCGGCGCGCAGTACGGCCGTCGGCACCCCGGAGGCGAGCAGGATCTCGCCCACCTCGGCCCGCGAGCGCAGGTGCGGCGAGAGCTGTTCGGGCGGTACGTCGGCGGGGGTGAGCCCGCCCAGATAGACCAGGCGGCGCAGGCCGGCGGCGGCTGCCTGTTCGGCGACGGTACGGGCCGCGCGGCGGTCGCTCGCCTCGAAGTCCCGCCCGGTGCCGAGCGCGTGCACCAGGTAGTACGCCACGTCCATGCCGCGCAGCGCGTCGGCCATCGCCACCGGGTCCCGTACGTCCCCTTCGACGATCTCCACCCGGTCCGCCCACGGATGGGCCCGCAACTTCTCCGGCGAACGCCCCACGCACCGCACCCGGTGCCCGGCCGCCAACAGCTCCGGCACCAGCCGCCCACCGATGTACCCGCTGGCCCCGGTGACCAGGCAGTTCAGGCCCGTCCCCGGCGCGGCGGACGCGGCTCCGGCAGCCTTCGCCGTCCGCGCTGCTTCCGCCGACCCATCGGCACCAGCCGCGCCGGCATCCCGCGCCGTCCTGCCGTCCCCCGCCGGGCCTGCGTCCGTCGCCGGTCTTGCGTCCCTCCCCGCGCCGGCGTCCCCCGCCGGTCCTACACCGCTCGTCGCCCCGGCCGCCGCCGTCGCCCCGGCGTCCCCCGCCGCCCCGGGTGGCGCCCCTGCGGGCCCCGCGCCTTCCGCGGGGTCCCCCGCTTCCGCCGGCCCCGTCGCCCCCGCCGGGCGGGCGTCGTCGCGCATGGCGTTCCCCTCGTGGTGGGTGGTGGGCCGCGCCCAGGTGGACGGCGCGGGGTGGCGTGGCAGGTGGTGGGGTGGTGGATCGCCGCCGCCCCCGACTCTCCCGCTTCCCGGCGCCCGACCGGCGCAGACACGGCGCGGCCCGGCCGTGATTCGCCCCGCGCACGAGGCTTGTCATGTACCCGACCCACTCTTACCGTCTAGTAACACACGCCAGTAACACGCACGGGTAACCCCCAGCCGGCCCTGCCACCACCCCGGCCCCGGACCCCACCCAGGAGCCCCCATGGACAAGCCCCGCCGGCGCAGCGCACTTAACGCGGTGCGGCGCTCGGCCGTCGCGGTCGGTACGGCGCTCTGCCTGGCCGCCACGGCAGCGATCACCACCACCCCGGCCCACGCCACACCCCCACCGACCAGCGAGGCCAGCAAGCCCGGCCAACCCAGCGAGACCAACCAACCCACCCGAGCCGACCAACCCAACGAGACCAACCCAGCCAACCGAGCCAACCGAGCCAACCAACCCAACGAGACCAACGCGGCCAACGAGTCCAACCCGGCCACCCGCAACGGCCACCCGCCCCGCCCGGGCCACCCCACCGCGCGCGCATCCGCCGCGTACCCGGTCGGCGGGCTCCCCGAAGCCGTGCGGAACTTCCTACTCAGCCCGGGGGCCGTGGCGGGGGCCAACGACTGGCGGTGCAAGCCGAGCGCGGAGCACCCGTACCCGGTCGTCCTGGTGCACGCCACCGGCGTCAACCTGGGCGCCAACTGGACGCGGCTGGCCCCCACCCTGGCCAACGCCGGCCACTGCGTCTTCGCCCTCAACTACGGCATGAACCACCTCTCGCTCGGCCGCATCGGCGGACTCGGCGACATCCGCGCGTCGGCCGGGCAGTTGAGCGCCTTCGTGGACCGGGTGCTGGCCGCGACGGGCGCACGGAAGGTCAACCTGGTCGGCCACTCGCAGGGCGGCATGATGCCGCACTACTACCTCAAGCGGCTGCACGGCGCGGCCAAGGTGCACACCCTGGTCGCCCTCTCGCCGAGCAACCACGGCACCACGCTCTCCGGCCTCACCCACCTCGGCGAGGCACTCGGCGTACTCGGCTTCGTCAACGACCTGTTCGACTTCGTCGGCCTGCCCGCGCTCCGCCAGCAGGAAGTCAACTCCCGCTTCCAGCACGACTTGTACGCCGACGGCGACACCGTGCCCGGCGTGCGCTACGTGGTGCTCCAGACCACCAAGGACGCGGTCGTCACCCCGTACGCGAACGCCTTCCTCCGCGGCGACGCGGTTCGCAACGTGACGATCCAGGACCAGTGCCCGGCCGATCCCGTCGGCCACGTGGGGATGTTCGTGGACGGCCCCGCCGTCCAACACGTCGTCAACGCACTCGGCCCCGACGACCCGAACTTCACACCCACCTGCCGGGACTACGGCCCACCGCTGTAACCCACCCGGCGACCCGCACCGTCCCCCGCGGCGCACCCCACACCGCCACCCACGCCGCAACCACCCGCGGTGCAAGCCGCACCGCAACCACCCGCGGCACCCCCCACGCCGTAACCCTCAGTGCAACCCACCCCGTAACCCACCCGCGGCGCACCCCACCCACACCCCTCGATGTCACCCACACCGCACCCCACAACGGCCCGCCGGCGGCGGAACCATCCCGACGCCCCGGGCCACACCCCCGCACCAGCGCCAACCCGCCCACGAGGCCCGCCAAGTGGAGGCGCACGCCGGAGCCCATCGCGCCCCACGCCGCGCGCTACTCACCCCCGCGCACCCCAAGCCGCCCGCCCGCACCGACCCGCGGGGCGCAGCCCAAGTCGCTAACCGGCCATGCCCAAAGCGCCCCGCGTACGCCACCACCAGGGCGATCACCCCCACAGCGCCCGGGCCGAACTGCGGAACGGCACCCCGCCATGGCGGTCAACGGCCACTCCGGCCCGTATTTTCTCGGTGCGCACGGGTTTGGGGCCTGGCTCAAAGGAGACCCATCCGTAACTGACCTCATCTGGTCACTTCTAGTACGGGCGGACGCCACCGCGGCGCACCCGTCGCCCCGCGCAGAACGCCGGGGCCAGCACGAGGAGGGGCCGAACCATCATGCGCAGCACCACGACCACCGCGCACTCCACGACCGCCACCCACGGCACGCACGAGACCACCGACGCGACCCGCACCGGGCGGCGGACCGCCGTCCGTACCACCGCCGTCCGCACCACCGCCGGCGTCGCCGTCCTGGCCGCGACGCTGTTAGCGACCGGACTCGCCACCGGCAGCGCGGGGGCCACCGAGCGCGCGGCCACCACGCCGACCTGCAAGTTGAGCGGCCTCAAGGTCACGTTCGACAAGGGCGGCGTGCCCGACGGCGTCCGCAACGGCATGAGCCACGCGGGCACCTACCTGCGCTTCAAGAACACCACCGACCGCACCTGCATCCTGCGCGGCTACCCCGGGCTCGGCCTCGAAGGCGCCCGGCACAAGCCGCTGACCACCAAGACCGAGTGGGGCTCGACCTGGTACGCCAAGGACCCGGGCAAGACCAACGTCACGGTCGAGGCGGGCGACTCCGCCTGGGCGGACCTGGCCTGGACCCAGTCCGGCACGGACGCCGTACGGTCCACCAGCCTGAAGGTCACCCCGCCCGCCGAGACCCACTCCGCGGTGCTCTCCTTCGACCGCGTCGTGGACTGGGGCCGGCTCCAGGTGACCGCCCTGGCCGACGCCCCACCGAAGATCGGCTGACCCGCCGGGCGCCGGCGCTCCGGGGACGCCGTCGGCTCCGGTGCTCGTGGCCGAACCGAACCGGCCCGGGTCAGCGGATGTCGACGTCCACGCAGGCGTAGAAGGCGTTGGGCGTGTCCGCGATGTTCCAGATCGCCAGCACCTTCTGCTTGCCGGACAGGCCACCGAAGTTGACCTGGTGGGTCACGGTCGCCCCGGGGCGGGCGCCACCGTCGTTGAACTGGGCGATCTTGCTGCCGCCGACGTAGTACTCCCACGTGCTGGTCGCGTGCCGGGCCGTCAGCCGCCAGTTGAAGCTGGTGGTGCGGCTGACCTGGGTGTACTTCCAGCCCTTGCTGTCGTTGTCCAGCTCGGCGAAGCCGGCGTTGCCACCACTGCAACTCCGCAGGCCCTTGGGGCCTTCGACGCTCTGCGGCTCGTACTTGATGGCGCCGCAGGAGACGGTGCCCTGCGCGCACTGGGCCTGACGGCTCGGCGGCGAGTTGATGTAGCCGTGGGCGCTGGCCGAGTTGGCCGGCAGGCAGACGGCCAACAGCGGGGCGACGACCGCCCCGAGCGTGATGGCCAGCCTCTTCTTACCGTGCATGTCGACTCCTTCGGTGGGGGGCTGCCGTGGAGGCAGGGGGAGTTGGACGCAGACGGCGCGGGGCGCGGGCATATCAGACAGCGACCGGGCGTGGGGGCACGGGTCGTCGGCGGCCGATGAAGCAACCCCGCGCCGCCTGCTTGGTCTAGACCATACTGCTTGTCGAGACACGGTCAAGAGTTTGTTCGGAACGAACTTTTTCCCTTGTCCTCACCCCACCGTTCCCCCGCACACCCCTTCCCCGCGTCCCCCTCCTCCATCCCCACCCGCTTCCGGCCCGGCCGACCACCCCCCACCAGCCGGTACGCACCCGCCGCAGGCAAGCACCCACCCCGCGGGCCGCCGCCCGCCCCGAACTCCCGCCCGCGCCATCTCCCCGGACGGTCACTCAGAGGCCAGCCGGCCACCCGGAGATCAGCCCGCGCAAGCCGGTCAGCGCCCCGGCCGCTCGCTCCGCGCCCCGCCCGGCAACCCGAGCTCCGGGAAGGTCGCCTGGATGATCCGCAACCCGACCGGGCTCATCTCACCGTGCGCATTGAGGGCGTTGACCGAGTAGACGAGGGTGCGCGACAGGTCCTCGGTGGCCGCGAGCGCCGTGGCGTAACCGGGCCGGGCGCCGGCCTTGGCCCACACCACCGTCCCGTCCGCACCCTCGAACCGCTGGAGCCCGGCGCTGTAGCGGGCGCCCTCGACGTCCGGCAGCGTGAGCATCTCCTGCCGGAGCAGCGGGCGCGGCACGATCTTGCCGCGGAACAGGGCCTGCAACAGCCGCTCCAGGTCACCGGTGGTGGAGATCAGGTCGCCGGCCGCCCAGCGGTCCGACACGTTCCACTCCGTCGCGTCCACCACCCGGCCGTCCTGCAACCGCTGGTAGCCACGGTTGTGCGGGCCGTGGACGCGCGGATCGGGCCCGCCGGGGAACGAGGAGTGCCGCATCCCCGCGGGCCGGAAGACCCGCACCGCCGCCTGGTGTTCGTACGAGTCGCCGGTGACCCGCTCGATGAGCATCCCGAGCACGGTGTACCCGATGTTGCCGTACCGCTGCTTCTTGCCCGGCCCCTCGCCCTCCCCGCGGTACGGGCCGGCGGCGACGGACGCCGCGACGACGGCCTCCGGGGTGAGCGTCTCGAACCGGTTCTCGTACCCCTCGCCGTCCGTCGGCCCGAGGTCGGCGCCCGGCTTGAGCCCGGCGGTGAAGGTCAGCAGGTGCCGTACGGTGATGGGCTCGAAGGCGTCGGACAGCAGCCCCGGCAGGTACCGCTGCACCGTCCCGTCCAGGTCGATCCGCCCCTCGGCCGCGAGTTGCAGCACCACCGCGGCCGTCACCACCTTGGTCGTGGACCCGGCCCGGAACCTGGCGTCGGCCAGCGCCGGGCGCCCACTGGGCAGGTCGTGCACCCCCGCGGTGCCGCGCCAGGTGACGTCCCCGCCGACCCGCACCAGCGCCGCGGTGGCGTCCTGGTCCGGCAGCCCGCGCAGCGCCTCGGCCAGCGCCGCCGTG
>NZ_JBEHZD010000198.1:0-12491 GCF_040240285.1 Streptomyces sp. HSW2009
TCTTTTTTTTCAATCTCCCTGGCCCCCCCCCCCCCCGCCCCCCGGCGCCCCCCGGGGGGGGGGGGCCCCGGCCGGCCGCGCCCCGTGGGGCGCGCGAGAGAAAGGCACCGACTCACCGTGATCGTCCGCTCGTTCAAGGACATCGAAGGCACCGACCGGCATGTGAAGGCCGCATCGGGCACCTGGGAGAGCAAGCGCATCGTGCTCGCCAAGGAGCGCGTGGGCTTCTCCCTGCACGAGACCGTCCTGTACGCCGGCACCGAGACGTCGATGTGGTACGCGAACCACATCGAGGCCGTGCTGTGCGTGGAGGGCGAGGCCGAACTCACCAACGACGAGACCGGCGAGAAGCACTGGATCACCCCCGGCACGATGTACCTGCTGGACGGGCACGAGAAGCACACGATGCGGCCGAAGACCGACTTCCGCTGCGTGTGCGTGTTCAACCCGCCGGTCACCGGCCGCGAGGACCACGACGAGAACGGCGTGTACCCGCTGCTGACGGAGCCCGCGGACGCCTGACGCGCGGGCGGCGTCTAGGCCGCCCGCCGGCCACTACCGGTGCTGCGGCCCGCCACGCACGGACCGTACGAGAGGAGAGGAAGGCAACACCATGACCACCGCACCCGAGCGCATCGCCGACCTGTACCCGACCCGTGGGGCCACCGAGGTGTCCACCCCGCGGCAGGACCCGGTGGTGTGGGCGATGCCGGACGGCGGATGGGCGCAGGGGCCCATCGACCACGCCGAGCTGACCGGTTACGAGCGCGACGGCTTTCTGACGGTGGATCAGTTGATCACTCCCGATGAGGTCGCCGGCTACCGCGCCGAACTCGACCGGCTCGTCTCCGACCCGGCCGTCAGGGCCGACGAGCGCTCGATCGTCGAGCCCGCGTCGCAGGCCGTGCGGTCGGTGTTCGAGGTGCACGAGATCAGCCCGGTCTTCGCCAAGCTGGTCAGCGACCCGCGGGTGGTGGGTCGGGCCCGGCAGATCCTGGGTTCGGAGGTGTACGTGCACCAGAGCCGGATCAACGTCAAGCCCGGCTTCGGCGCCTCCGGCTTCTACTGGCACTCCGACTTCGAGACCTGGCACGCCGAGGACGGGCTGCCGCGGATGCGGACGGTGTCCGTCTCGATCGCCCTGACCGAGAACCACGACACCAACGGCGGGCTGATGATCATGCCCGGCTCGCACCGTACGTTCCTGGGCTGCGCGGGTGCCACGCCCGAGGACAACTACAAGAAGTCGCTCCAGATGCAGGACGCCGGCACCCCCTCGGACGCGGCCCTGACCCAGCTCGCCGATGCGCACGGCATCCGGCTGTTCACCGGCAGGGCGGGCTCGGCAACCTGGTTCGACTGCAACTGCATGCACGGCAGCGGGGACAACATCACCCCGTACGCGCGCAGCAACGTCTTCATCGTCTTCAACAGCATGGAGAACCCGGCGGTGGAGCCGTTCGCCGCCCCGGTGCCGCGCCCCGAGTTCATCGGCGCCCGGCCGCCGTTCACACCGGTGCGCTAGCTCCGGAAGCAGCCCGACGGGGCGGCGGTGGCCCGGCCACTGCCGCCCCGCGGCGCGTTCGGACCCCATGTGCCGGGGGATGCCGGGTGGCCGGCGACTGCACGGCCGGCGGTCCGGCCGGGGCCCGGGCTCCCGCCAGGTCCCGGCCGGCGCGCGGTCAGCCGGCGAGGGCGGCCAGCGCCCGGTCCACCTCGGCTTCGGTGTTGTACAGGTGGAAGGAGGCCCGCAAGTTGCCGGCCCGGCTGGAGAGGAACACCTCGGCGTCGGCCAGCCGTTCCGCCAGATGGTCGAGGCCGGGCACCGACACGATCGCCGAACCGGGGGCCGGGATCGGCTGGTGGCCGAGTTCCACCAGGCCGGCCCGGAAACGGTCGGCGAGCGCCGCGTTGTGCGCGCCGATGCGCTCGGGGCCGAGCCCGTCGATCAGCGCGAGCGAGTGCCGGGCCGCGTTGTACGCGAGCAGGCAGGGGCTCTCGTCGAAGCGCCGCGCGGAGTGTGCGAGCTCGGTGACCGGCCCGTAGCAGGAGTCCCACGGCACCTCGCCGGCGACCCAGCCCGCGAAGACGGGCGAAATGTGGTCGCGGTCCTCGGGGGTGACCAGGAACGCCGCACCGCGCGGCGCCAGCAGCCACTTGTAGGCCACCGCCACCAGGTAGTCGAAGTCGTCCGCGCGCAGCGGCAGCCAGCCCACGGCCTGGCTGGCGTCGATGAGGGTGCGGGCGCCGTGCGCGCGGGCCGCGTCCCGCACCGCGGCGAGGTCGGCGATCCGGCCGTCCGCCGACTGTACGGCGCTGACCGCGACCAGGTCGGTGCCGGGTCGTACCGCGTCGGCCAACTCGGGCAGCGGCACGCTGCGCACCTTGAGGTCGGCGCGCACGACGAACGGGTTGACCAGGGAGCTGAAGTCGTTGTCGACGACGAGCACCTCGGCGCCGGCCGGCAGCGAGGTGGCCAGCAGCCCCGCGTACACCGCGACCGACGCGCCGGCCGCGACCCTCGGGACGTCCACGCCGACCAGCCGGGCGAACAGCGCCCGGGACTCCTCGACGGCGTCGAAGCCCTCCTTGATGTAGGGCCGTCCGGTGCTGTACTCGGTGAGGGCGGTGCGGACGGCCTCGGCGGCGTCCCGGGGCAGCACGCCGGTGGATGCGGTGTTGAGGTAAGTGGTCTCGGCCGCGAACTGCTGGCGGACCGTGCGTTCCGTTGCCAGGCTCTCCATGACCTCACTATGCGGGCCGCCCGCCCGGCGCGTCCATGCCACGGCGGCGCCGTCTTGCGCCCCGGCCGCACCGCGCTGGCCTGCGCCAAGGCCCTGCGCGCGGTGACGTAACGGCGGTGCGGCCGGGTCGCGGCCGGCGGTACGCCCCGCGCGGTGGCCGCGGTACGTCGGACGCGGTAGCGGCCGGTCAGCAGCGTTGGGCAGGGGCGCCGTTGTTGGTCAGGGGCGCCGTTCGGGGCGGCCGTCCACCCGTCGCGGTAGGCCGAGCGGGTTCTCGGCGCGCAGTTCGGGCGGCAGCAGCGCGGGCGGGGTGTCCTGGTAGACCACCGGGCGCAGCCAGCGGTCGATGGCGCCGGCCCCGACCGACGTGGTGGTGGAGGTGGTGGCCGGGTAGGGCCCGCCGTGGTGTTGGGCCGGGGCGACCGCGACGCCGGTGGGCCAGCCGTTGACCAGCAGCCGCCCGGCGAGCGGGGTCAGCTCGGCGAGCAGCCGCGCGCCACGGCCGCCACCGTCAGCTTCCCCGCCGGCCGCCGGCGCGGCGCCATCGCCCGCGCACTCGGCCGCGCTGAGCTGCACGGTTGCGGTGAGGTTGCCCGGCAGCCGGCGCAGCACCGCGCCGATCTCGTCCTCGTGCGCGTACCGCGCGACGACGGTGACCGGCCCGAAGCACTCTTCGAGCAGCAGGTCGTACGGGCCCTGCCGGGCGAGTTCGGCAGCGGGCACGGTGAGCACTCCGGCGCGGGCCAGGCCGTCGGCCTTCCCGTCGGCTGCCGGGTCGGTCTGGGCCTGGCCGGCGGGGGACGCGTCCGCGGTGGGATCGGTGCTGCCCAGGGCCGGTGCGGCGGCGTCCGGGGCTGGTACGGCGGTGCGTACCGCCGGCAGCGCGGCCCGCTCCCGTACGCCCGCGGTGTACGCGTCCCGCATCCTGGCGTCGAGCAGCACGCCGGGCGGGACGGCGGCGACCGCCGCGGCGAGTGCGGCCAGCACCTGGTCACCGGCCTCGGTGGCGGGCGCGAGGACCAGCCCGGGTTTGACGCAGAACTGCCCGACGCCCAGCGTCACCGAGCCAGCCAGCCCGCTGCCGATCTCCGCGGCCCGCTCCGCGGCGGCTGCCTCGGTGATCACCACCGGGTTGAGGCTGCCGAGTTCGCCGTAGAAGGGGATGGGGTGCGGGCGGGCGGCTGCGGCGTCGTACAGGGCACGGCCGCCGCGGATGGAACCGGTGAAGCCGGCGGCGCGCACCAGCGGATGGTTGATCAGGGCGGTGCCGGCGGCGAAGCCGTGCACGAGGGTGACGACGTCGGCGGCCAGCCCGCGCTGCTCGGCCGCGCGGCGCAGCAGTTCGGCGCAGCGCTCGGAGGTGGCCGGATGGTCGGGGTGGGCCTTGACGACGACGGGGCAGCCGGCCGCCAGCGCGCTCGCGGTGTCGCCGCCGGGTACGGAGAAGGCCAGCGGGAAGTTGCTGGCGCTGTAGACCGCGACGACGCCGAGCGGAATGCGGTAGCGGCGCAGGTCGGGCCGGGGCGGGGTGAGCGAGTCCAGCGCGTGGTCGATGGTGACGTCGAGGTAGCCGCCCTCGTCGACGACGTCGGCGAAGGCGCGCAACTGGTAGGCGGTGCGCGCCAGTTCACCGGTGAGCCGGCCGGTACCGAGCGCGGTCTCGGCGTCGGCCAGGGCCACCACGGCGGCGCCGTCCGCCTCAAGGAGTGCCGCCGCGGTGCGCAGGAAGGCGGCCCTGGTGGTGCGGTCGGCGAGGTCATCACGTGCGGCGTGGGCGGCCCGCACGGCACGGTCCACGGCGGCGGCGTCGGACTCCAGCGCGACCTGCTCCCGCTGTTTCCCGGTTCGCGGATCGACGCTCCACACTGGTGCCGGCACGGCAGGCCCCTCCTGGGTACTTGCGCGCCGTACCTCCGGCGCTGTTCGCTACGCTGAACGTCGACCGCGTGTCGAACCCGGTGCCGACCGTTTCGTCAACTAGCCGGTCGACTGGTTCACCGACCGTGACATTGACGGGACTTCGGCTGGGACATCGACCAGAACGTGGACTACCCGGGGACTCTAGGTCTGTCGATTCAAAGGGGTCAAGGGCACATGTCAGTGGCTGCCGCAGGTGGTGCGCAGGTCAAGTCCGCTGTTCGTACGGTGGAGTTGCTGGAGTACTTCGCCGCCCGTCCCGGCACGCACAGCCTCGCCTCCGTCCAGGAGGCGGTCGGCTACCCCAAGTCCAGCCTCTACATGCTGCTGCGCACGCTGGTCGAGCTCGGCTGGGTGGAGACGGACGCGACGGGCACCCGGTACGGCATCGGGGTGCGCGCCCTGCTGGTCGGCACCTCGTACGTCGACGGGGACGAGGTCGTTGCCGCCGCCCGGCCCACGCTCGACCGGCTGTGCGCCGACACCACCGAGACCATCCACCTGGCCAGGCTCGACGGCACCAGCGTGGTGCACCTCGCGATCCGCCCCGCACCGCACTTCCTGCGCCCCTTCGCGCGGGTCGGCCGCCGGCTGCCCGCGCACAGCACCGCGCTCGGCAAGGCGCTGCTGGCCACGTACGCCGACGACCGGGTGCGTGACCTGCTCCCACCGCGGCTCGACCGGTTGACGGAGCACACCATCACCGACCGGGAGCGGCTCGTCGACGAACTGCACCGGGTGCGCGAGCGCGGCTACGCGGTGGACCGCGAGGAGAACACCCTCGGCCTGCACTGCTTCGGCGTAGCCGTCCCGTACCGCACCCCCGCCCGCGACGCCCTGAGCTGCTCCATCCCGGCAGCCCGGCTGACCCCCACCCACGAACGCACCATCACCACCGCCCTCCACGCCGCCCGCGACGCGTTGGCCCTGGTGACTCGACGGGGGTGAGGGAGTCGACCGGCCGCGGTGGCTGCCGGGGCCAATGCGCCGCGGGCGGCGGCGGGCGGACGGCTGGGAATGGCTGGTCTGGCGCGCCTGGCGGGTGGGCGGGTGCGGGGGCGGCTGGAGTGCGGGAGGCGGCTGGGGGTACGGGGCGCGTCGGCCGCCGGCCCACGGGTACACGGGCAGGGGCGCGACGGTACGGAGCGCGGGACGCCGGCGCGGCCGTGCCCCTCATTACGGGACCGCCGCGGCCTGCCCCGCCGCCGTACGGCCTGGTCCGGCGCCCGGTGGCAGGGCCGCCGGTCAGGCACTCACATCGGCCGAAAGCCAGTGCTCGGGGCGTAGCCGGAAGTTGACCAGCTCATCGATGCCGGGCAGGACCCGCGTCACGTACTCATCGACCCGTTCGGCCGGCAGGTAGCGGGCGGTGATCGCACGCAACTCCTCCTCCGTCACGGGGTCCGCCGCGGTCACCGGCCCCTCCACGGTGACGTACCGGTAGGTCGGCTCGGTCCGCTGCACCAGGAGCGAGTACCGGCCGGCTGCCCGGATCAACTGCGCCTTGCGCGAGCCGCGTTCGGTCATCACCTGGACCTCGCCGCCGGGCTCGTAGGCGTACCACACCGGCACGTTCAGCGGCCCGCGCCCGCCGGCGGCGGTCACGGCCAGCGCCGCCACGTGCGGCTCGGCGAGAAAATCCTGACGCTCTTCGAGGGACAGCGGCATGCGGCACTCCTTGCGGGACCTGGACAGCAACCCGGACACCCGCAGTCAGCACACCGCACCGAGCGACTATTTCCGGCCCCGGACGACACGGACGAGATCCAGCCAGCGGAACGACCGCTGGGGTGGGGTGAGTCGGGTGCTGGGGTGAGGTGGGTGCCGGGGTGCGGCAGGGCGCGGCAGGGGACGTTGCTGGAGTGGTGCCGCCGTCCGTGCCCGGGGCGGTGCCGTTGCCGCCGCCACTGGCGTGCGCGCAGGTGAACGCGCCCGAGCCCCGGGACCCCGGGTGCCACCGCCCGGTGCCGGTGTCCGTTTCGGTGTCGGTGTCCCCTTCGACTGCTGTTTCGGTGTCGGCGGCACCGGCCTCTTCGTCGGCCTCGGCCGGACCGACGTTGCGCTTGGTGCGGCGTGCGCCGAACCGCGCGAGGTCCACATCCCGCGCCGGTGGCACGCGGTCCACCACCAGCGGTTTCCACTGGCCCCCGACAGGCCGCAGCTCAACTCAGAGACACCGTTTGACCAGCCCTTTCACCCCTCTTCCCGGGGCCGTGCGCAGCACTTGAGCACCGTGCGGGCGCCGGGCGGCGGACCCTGCTTCACCCCCGTGAGCTGGTCAAGGAACCGTAAAGCGGGCCCGGTCGTTACCCGGGACATGACCGCTATGACACCCGGCTCGAACCTCCCTCTCTCCGTCCCACGTGTGACGGTGGACGTCACCGCTCCGGTGCGGCTCGACGTGTCGGGCCTGCTCCTCACCGCCAGCGGCAAGGTGCGCTCCGACGACGACTTCGTCTTCTACAACCAGCCCACCGGGCCCGGCGTGAGCCACCGCGCCGCGGCCGGCGGCGCCGGCGACTCGATCACCGTGGACACCTCGGCCGTGCCCGCCGACATCGAAAAGATCGTGGTGACGGCCAGCCTCGACGCCCCGGGCGCCACCTTCGCCGGCACCGAGCCGACGGCCACCGTGCGGGGCGCCGACGACGGTTCGGTCATCGCGACGTTCACGCCGCCGCAGCTCGGCACGGAGACCGCGTTGGTCGTGGTCGAGGTGTATCGGCGCGCGGGCGCGTGGAAGGTCCGCGCGGTCGGCCAGGGTTACGCCAACGGTCTCGCCGGCATCGCCACCGACTTCGGCGTCAGCGTGGAGGAGCCCGCGGCCCCCGCGGCGCAGCCCGTGACGCCCCCGGCCCCACAGGCCCCGTCCGCTCCCCCGGCCGGCTTCCCGACCGCGCCGCCGGCTCCGCCCGCGCCCCCGGTGATGGCCCCGCCGCCGGCGCCGCACACCGCCCCCGCGACCCCGCCGCCACCGCCGGCCGGCACCGGCAAGATCAACCTCGACAAGGGCCGGGTCAACCTCCAGAAGAACCAGACGGTCTCCCTGGTCAAGGGCGGTCGACCGCTGCTGACCTCGGTGAAGATGGGCCTCGGCTGGGAGCCCGCGTTCCGCAGCAAGGACATCGACCTGGACGCGTCCGTCATCGCGTACGGGGCGAACCGCAAGAAGATCGACGCCTGCTTCTTCGGCAAGCTCTCCATCCTGAACGGTGTGATCCAGCACTCGGGCGACAACCTGACCGGTGAGGGCGGCGGCGATGACGAGGTCATCACGGTGCACCTCGGCGGGCTGCCCCAGGAGGTCACCGGGCTGATCTTCACGGTCAACTCCTTCTCCGGCCAGAAGTTCACCGACGTGGCGAAGGCGTACTGCCGTCTGCTGGACGCGGGCACCGGCGAAGAGCTCGTCCGCTTCGACCTCACGCACGCCGAGCCGCGCACGGGCGTGATGATGGCGAAGCTCATCCGCCAGTTCAGCGGCGAATGGGAGATGACGGCGATGGGCGAGTACGTCGACTCGCGCACCGTCCGCGGCATGGTCAAGCCCGGCGGCGCAGCGCTCTGACCCACCCGGGCACCCCCGGCCGGCCAACCGATTGCCCCGGCGCCACCGCGACGGCACCGGGTCAGTGTCCACCACCGGGTGCGCGCCCGACCCGCCACACCCCAGCAGTCCGCCCCGCCCGCCACCCGTCGTACGGCACCGGGCGGGGCGTGGGCCGGCTGGCTGGCTAGCTGGTGCCACGCGTCCGGCCACGTCCCGGGGCGGGCGACGCCGGATCGGCGCCAGAGCGGCGAGGTCTGGGCGGTGGGGTTCGATGTCGGGACGGTGTACGGACCGCACCCGGGCGACGCCCGCGAGTCACCCGCCGTGAGTCCACTGTCAGTCCCTGGACCTAAGGTAGGACCCATGATCCCGACCAACCCTCCGTCCACAGGCTCCCGTTCGCCCGCCGCGCTCGCCAATGACGCGATCCGCGACTTCGTGGCGGGCAACCGGTCCTGGTCCCCCACGGAGCTCCAGGAGTTGGACCGACTGCGCGCGGCCTGGCGACAGGCCATACGCGAGGAAGTCGTCAAGGCAGCCTGACCGCACGGGCCGACCCCGGCCGGCGCCCCGGCCACCCCGCAGCAGCCCCGCCCTCGCCGTGGAACGGCACCCCGCCCCGCAGGCCCCCACTCCGCCGCGCCGCGGGAGGCCAGGCGGGTGACCAGGAGGTCAGCGCAGCGGGGTCAGCGATGGCGAGACGGCCGACGGGGTCGAAATCGCTCCGCGAGCGGGCTCCGTGGGCGACGGTTGGACGAGCCGGGCGAGCCGTCGGTAGGAGTCGAGCATGCCCTCCCGGTCGTAGCTGCTCGTGGTCACCAGCACCTCGTCCGCCTCCGTCCGCGCTATCAGGCCGTCCAGTGCCGTGGCCACCTCGTCCGCGGTTCCGTGCACATGGCCGCGCATCGACTGCTCGTACAGCGCGCGCTCGCGGTCGGTCATCGCCCTGGCCTCGATGGCCTCGGTAGGCTCCAGTGGCGGGAACACCCCATGGGTGCGGGAGTAGGCGGCCGACCACGCCTCGGAGATGAGCAGCCGCCTCGCCTGCTCGGTGGTCTCGGCGACCGCGACGGTGCCGGCCACCACGACGTACGGTTCCGACGCCTGCGCCGAGGGGCGGAAAGCCGCTCGGTACCGCTCGATGGCCTCCACCATGCGCGCCTCGCCCGCCGCCGCGGCGATCACCAACGGCAGCCCGGCCCGCGCGGCGATCTCCGCCCCCGCGCCGGTGGCCAGCACGAACGCGGGCACCCGCAGCCCCTCGGCGGGGCGCGCGTGCACCTCGGGGTGCGCCTGCTGTTCGCCGGTGAAGTAACCGAGCAGCTCCACGAGTTGCTCGCCGAAGCCGTCGGCCGCCTCCTTGTCCCGGCCGAGCGCGCGCCTGATGCCGTCGGTGAAGCCGACCGACCGACCGAGGCCCATGTCGATGCGGCCGGGGAAGAGCGAGGCGAGCACCCCGAACTGTTCCGCCACGACCAGCGGCTGGTGGTTGGGCAGCATCACGCCGCCCGTGCCGACCCGGATGTGCCGGGTCGCCGCCGCCACCGCCGCGGCCAGCACGGTCGGCGCCGATCCCGCGACGCCGGGCACGCTGTGGTGCTCGGAGACCCAGAACCGGTGGAAGGCGAGCTCCTCCGCGAGTCGGGCGAAGGCGACGGTGTCGCGCAGCGCCTCACCGTGCTCCCGGCCCTGCCGGGTGCGGGAACGGTCGAGTACGGAGAACGGGGTGCTTCTCACGCGTGCGGTCACACAGGTAACAACGTCCTGGGCCGACCAGGATTCCCGCCCCGCTCCCGGCCCCGGCCCCCAGCCCCAGCCCCGGCCCCGGCCCCGGCCCCGGCCCCGGCGACCATCGCACCCAACCGCCTCACCCGTACCCGTACCGGCTCCCGCTCCCCGCCCCGCTCCCGGCCCCCTCCCGACCAGTCCCCCGCTTCCCTCCCGAGGCCACACCGTCCCGAGGCCACGGCCCCCACCCGCACCGCCGCTCTCTCCCTATCCCGCCACCGGCACCCCTCCCCGAGATCGGGAACGGAAACGGAAACGGGAGCAGCAACGGCCCCGCTCACCCCGCGCGATCCGCCCGTTCCGCCCCGACCGCTGGGGAGACAAGGCCCATCCCCCAGTAATCGGGCGAAACAGAACACGCGCAGAACGAACGAGGCCGTCCGTCAGCCATCAGCCGCCCGCCCAGCAGCGGCCGTCAGCCAACCCGCTACAGGCAACAGGCTCCGCCTAGCGGTCCCACTCAGCCGTGGTGACCGTCATGACCGTGACCGTGACCCGGCTTGTGCGGCCGGTTGGGCTGGCGGCGCCACGGGCCGGTGATGGCCACCATGATGCCGGGCACCTGGATGTTCGCGAAGAGCGTGTCTCCGTCCGGCGAGAAGACGACGCCGGTGAACTCGCTGTACGAGGGGTCGTCGGCGCTGCCGATGTTGAGCTCGTTACGGGCGATCGGGTACGTCTCGCCCTTGTCCGTCGCGCCGAACAGGTGCTGGATGCCGTCGCCGTCCTCGGCGATGATCAGGCCACCGTACGGGGAGACCGTGATGTTGTCCGGGCCGTCGAAGGCGCCGTCCTTCTCCGGGTCCGGGTTGACGCCGAGCAGCACCTTGAGGGTCAGCGTCCGACGGCGCGGGTCGTAGAACCACACCTGCCCGTCGTGCGCCACCGGGCTCTCGCCACGGGCGAAGGAGGAGACGATGTACGCGCCGCCGTCGCCCCACCACATGCCTTCCAGCTTGCGGGCACGGGTGACCTGGCTGTCCTTGAACTGACGGCGCACCGACACCGTCTTGGCGTCCCGGTCCGGCACGGTGATCCAGTCCACGCCGTAGACGGTGCCCACCTTGCGGGCCCGCGACAGGTCGTCGACGAACCGGCCGCCCGAGTCGTAGCACTGCGGCGCCTGGAGAACACCCGCGTCGTCGGCGAGACGGCGCAGCGAGCGGCGGCCCGGCGTGAAGCCGTGCGGCGGCACCCAGCGGTAGAACAGGCCGTTGGGCTTGTCGGCGTCCTCGGTCAGGTAGAAGTGCCCGCGCCGCGGGTCCACCACGACGGCCTCGTGCGCGTACCGGCCGAGCGCCTTGATCGGCTTCGGGTCGTGGTTGGCCTGCGCGTCCACCTCTTCGGCCGCGTGGTGGTGCCGGCGCGGGTGGGCGTACGGGTCGACCTCGAAGACGTAGCCGTGGTCCTTGGTCATGCCGTTCTGGCCGGCCTTGTCCTCGGTCTCCTCGCACGTCAGCCAGGTGCCCCAAGGGGTGCGGCCACCGGCGCAGTTGTTGGAGGTACCGGCGATGCCGACCCACTCGCTGACGTGGTCGCCGTGGCGCGACACCTCCACGACGGTGCAGCCGCCGGCCGCAGCCGGGTCGTACACCAGCCCGTCGATCAGCGGCACCGGGTGCGGCCACTTCGACCGACGCCCGCTCAGCTCGTGGTTGTTGACCAGCAGCGTCGCCCCGCGCGGCCCCTCGAAGGTGGCGGTGCCGTCGTGGTTGGACGGGGTGGACTCGCCCGTCTCCAGCGTGGTCTCACCGGTGCGCGTGATCACCCGGTACGAGAAGCCTTTGGGCAGCGCCAGCAGGCCCTTCGGGTCGGGGACGAGCGGCCCGTAGCCGAGCGTCGGGCGGTGGGGCCCGCGCGCGGTGTCCGCTGCGATCGCACCGGGGGCGGTGGCGAGCACATCGACGGTGCCGATGAGCGCGACACCGGCACCGGTGTACGCGGACTGCTTCGCAAAGTCTCTGCGGGAAAGCGGCATCTTCATCTCCTGGTGGCTGGCCGGATCTATCCGCCTGTCATGCCGCGGCCAGGGTTCCCCGCCCGGCCGAACACCAGTTGAACGCGGCAAGACATCAGAAGGGCCGCTTGGCCGCGCGGTTCGCCCCAATCCTTCCCGGACGTCCATCCTGCGCCACCGTACTCAGCGCGCACTACGCGAAGTTACGTAGCTCCTGCCCGATTCGAGCGCTCCCCTCGTACGCACGCCCCGCACCCGCCATCCGACACGCGCGGCACCCGGCACGGACCCCGCCGGGCAACCGCACCACCCCGTACGAACGGTGGCCGATACACCGCTCCGAACACATGCCCCCGACCGACAAATCACCCCATACACGCGCCACCCGACCAGTCCGTCACCCCGAACGCGTACGTCCGACTCCCCACACACCACGACCGCCCCGCCCCCGCGACCCCGCGCCCCGGCCACCTCCCCCGGGGGGGGGGCCGCCCCGGCCCGGGGGGGGGGGGGCCGGGGGGGGGGGCGGGCGCGG
>NZ_JBEHZD010000199.1:0-12491 GCF_040240285.1 Streptomyces sp. HSW2009
CATTCACGAGCCCATTGATCGCCAACCGCCTCCGGAAACCGTCGACAAACGCTGTTCTTAGAGATCAACGAAGCCACACGTGCGCCGTCAAAGCCGCCAGGGCAAGGACCGCACCGCCAAGATCTGCGTGACCGCCAGCGTCCTGAAGCCCCCCACCACTCCCGGCGGAGCCTGGACCCTGCACGGCTGGAGCTACACCCACCGCCGCTGGGAGCTCTACCACCAGGCGCAGGCCGCCTTCCACGCGAACGCCTACCCCGCCGGCAAGATGACCGACTTCGACGACGACAACCGCGGTCTCAAGACGGTGGCCCAGCACATCGACCAGGCTCTGGCCGACCTCTGCGACTACCTCGGTGGCATCCCCTACATCGTCACCGTCGACGGCGTGGCCACCCGCCGCCTGTGGCTGGGCCTCCACAACCGCCGCCAAGGGCAGCCGCCCACACGCAACAGCACCTGGCTGCCCGCCAGCACCCTCCCGGCCCGTGAACGCCCGCTGGCCGTGGTGCGCATCAACAAGGACATGGACGAGGTACCGCGCCCCATTCGGGTCAGCCACCGCAGTGTCGACGGCACCGTGGCCCGCACCAACAAGGTCACCAACCTGCTCTACCAGGTCACACCCGACTTCGGGTCCCCCACCTGGCTGCTGTCCACCGTCCCGCCCCAGTTCGACGGCGCCGGAGCCGGCCGACTCGGCGAGGACATCACCCGCTGGAGCGCCAGCCACGGCTCCAGCGACGCCGAGAACCGCCGCAAGAACGAAGTCCGCCCCAACTGGTACAGCATGACCGCCACCGAGATCTATCCCACCATCACCGCCGCCCCTGCCAGCACCGGCATGGACCCGGACACGGCCCCGATCGAACCCCAGTCCCTCGCACTGGCTTCAGCCCGCCTCTGCCACCAGCCCCTGGCCTGGGCCAGCCGCACCCGCTACCCCGTCCCCCTCCACGCCGCACAGCAAATGGACCTCGACCACCCCCAATACCGGCGCAGCGCCCTGGCCGACGATCAGAACGCCGACACCACCCCGGCCGGCCGCTGACCTTGGAAGCGGAAATTTCCCGCCTCCTGCCGCGCTTTCCCAGATTTCGGGGAGGTGGCCAGTCCCGCGGCGACCGTTACATGAGAGGTGGAGCCAAGAGCAGGCACGCCAAGCTGAGCGCCGACAAGTTCCGGGCGTTCGCTGCTCTCGGACTGGAATGGGCTGAGGTGTAAAAGCCACGCCGCCCCACGAGGGTGCCGCTCAGAACATCACCGGGGCACCACCAGGCCGCCCCGACGGCGGGCGGGCCCAGGGCGGCGGGATACACGGGCCGGGGTGCTGGTGCCCGGCCGGATCAGACACGGTCCCTCTTCAAGGCCGACCCGGACGGACCTCACCAAGCGCGCCTCTTCGGGTCGGCTGAGGTCCACCGCCTCCTACGCCGAGGCCGCCGGCTTCGCGGCCTGCACTTCATCGGCGGGGGCACCCGCAGCAGCCCCTACGGTCTCCGTCCGCCGGTTCGCTGGACGTCTCACCGGCCCGGCCGTGGTCTCGGTCAAGTCCACCGCCTCATCGGTATCGCACCCGCGTCGCCGGGCTCCTGCAGAACACGCCCGCTGGCAACCGCATCGTGCCGGCTCGGAGCCGGACCTGCGCGAATCGTTCGCTGGGGAGGCGGACGTCGGCCCCGGCCGCTCTGTTGCCCACGAAAGCTGCGACGGCCTGCGAGGCGGCGGCAGGGCCGACAGCAGCTCCCACAAAGGTGTCGAACCGGCAGCCCACGACGCCAGTACGCGACGGTCGACGAGGTGAAGGCGCTGCTGCCCGGCGAAGACCCGGCCGGGCTGGGTGATCCTTCCGTTGGTCACCAGCACCACGACGTCGCCCTTGTGGACGGGGCGGCCTGTGCCGTTGAGGACCTGCAGTTCGGGGGTGCCCACCGGGGCACCCTGGTCGCCCTGGCGGCGGTGCTTGCACTGGATCACCCAGCGCCGCCCCAGCGGATCGGTGGCCTTCACATCCGCCCCCAGATCACCCCGTCCGCCGACCTGGACCGCATCGCTGCGCCGTCGCGGTACATCAGGTCACGCACCGCGTGCTCGAACTGCCGGTGAGACAGGCCATCCAGTTGCGCCAGTTGATAGCGCAGAGCCTACGCGCGGGCCCGTTCCTGCTGGGCGTGCTCGGTCCGCTGCTCCACCACCAGGTTCCGCCGAGGCCCGCGAGCAGCAGCCACCACTGCGCGAGAAGCCAGTTGACCACCACGATCGCGATCACGATTGCTGCTCCGACGGCCAGGAGATCGGCCTGGGTGTCCTGCTGACGGCGCCGGCGGCTGCCGGTGCGCCGTCTGGCGGGTGGGCGCCGGGTCATCGCTCAGCTCCCAGGGTGGAGAAGTCGATCGGGTAAGAGACCGTCGGCCGGGGTAGCGGCCCCCTCGGCTTGGGTGTGTCGAACTTGATCGGGTACGACACGGTGGGGCGCGGCACTGCGCCCTTCGAGGTGCTGCCGGCGTTGTGGTCGAAGCGGATGGGATAGGTCGCCGACAGCCGGTGTGGCTCGCTGCCCGAGGCATTCGTCGGTGCTGTGTTGCCGAAGCCGAGCACGGCCAGACCGAACAGCGCGAAAATGGTCATCTCCCGGCGAGCGCCCGGCGCCCATCGGGAGTGTCCGCGTACTGGCGTCCCGTCGGAACGCACGTACGACCGGACATAAGGCATGTGGTCCTCCCCCACTGTTCGCGCCTTCCCCGCAATCACCCACGTGCTGTCGGCCGGCGCTGACAACGGATCACGCCCAAGCCATCAACTGCCCTTGCAACACGCACAGTTCAGGCCAGCGCGGGGCGGGCTTGCCTCTGATGGCGGCCTCGTCCGGGGCGCTGGGAGCCAGACCGTGCCCTGCTGGTGCCCTCACCGCGTGAGAGCGCCGAAAGTGCGCTCGACCTGGGCAATCGGGGCGTGCCGGGTCCCACGCGTGCTCACTGGGAGTACGGGTGACGGACAGCCCTTGTACGGGTGTTCGGAAGCTGGATCCGGTCAATTCCCTGACGGGGGCTCTGGCGCCGCGGATCCCAGGCCGAGCTCGTCTAGCGCTGCCCGGCGCTGCGGATTGAGGCGGGAACTGCGGCGGCGCAGGTTGGTCAGCCATTGCCCCAGCCGCACCTGCTCGCCTTCGATCTGCTCGATGTGCCGTTGGGGGACGTCGAGGTGGCCCTCTCGTTCGCGGTAGGCGCGTGCGGCAGCCAGCCCGCGTTCGAAGGCGCGCTCCCGTGCTGACAGCGGCGGATTTTCGGCGTGGGAGACGGGTGTGTCCTCAAGGGCGAGGCCAAGGGTCCTCAGGAGGCGGTGCTGCTCGGGGTGGAGGCCATCAGCATGCCGACGCTGGGCCGCAAGCCACTCCCCCGCTGGTGAGGCGTCTGGGGCCAGTTCCTTCTGCCTGCGGACTGTGTGGTAAGCGCGCTGCCAGGTGATCGGCCAGGGCGGGTTCCACCACGGGTCCAGGGCGGTGAGGGCGGCGGCGCGTTCGACGGAGAGGCCACTTGCGCGGGTGCGCTGGGTGGCGAGCCAGCGGCCGAGGGGGAAGCCGTCGTGGGTTTCGTCGACGGGGGCAGCGAGGTGGCCGTGGCGGACGGCGTATGCGGTGGCGTGGGCGAGACCGCGTTCGAATGCCTGCTGGCGGGGGTCCCAGATGATGCCGAGGCGTTCGAGGGCCTGGGTGCGGGGGGTGTCGAGGACTTTGGTGGTGTGGAGGTGGCGCTGCCAGGTGAGCCAGCGGCCCAGCGGGTAGCCGGTGGGGGCCTCGTAGGTCTGGGGGACGTCGAGGTGGTGGTGGGTGCGGTGGTAGCGGCGGGCGGCGGCCAGGCCGTGGCGCCATTCGGCGCTCTTGGGAGCAAGCACGCGCAGGGAGAGGGCGAGGGCGACTTCTTCGGCCTGGGTGGGGCGGTCGAAGCGGAGCCATGCCTCGGGGTCTTCGGGGGGCATGGTGGGGCGGTGGGTGCGGGGGTCGGCCAGGCGGGCCTCGAGGCGGCTGTCGTGGGCGCGCAGGGCTTGGATGGTGCGCCACAGGGGGGTGTAGGCGTCGGCGCCGAGGAGGTCGTCGGGGTCTTCGTCGGGGGTGAGGTAGACGGGGACGACGAGGGTGGCCTTCTTGCCCGCGCCGGGCTTTTGGCGCAGGGCGCGGCCGACGGCCTGGACGGTGTCGACGGGGCTGGTTTTGGGGTCGGCGAAGACGACTGCGTCGATGGCGGGGACGTCGATGCCTTCTCCCAGGACGCGGGCGTTGGACAGGACGGCCGGTGCGTGGGGGGTGGTGTGGGAGGCGAATTCGAGCAGGAGACGCCGGCGGACCTGGGGGGTGTGGTGGCCGCTGATCCAGTTGGCCCACAGGTCCTTGGGGCGGAGTTGGTCGGGGAGGGTGGCGGCGGTGTCGGCGAGGGTGGCGGCAAAGGCGCGGGCGTCGGCGACGCGGTGGTGGAAGGTGAGGATACGGCGCAGCTGGTGGTCGTGGATGGCGCGCAGGGCTGCGACCTGGCGGCCGGCCAGGCGTAGTCCGTCGACGCCGGCGCCGGGTCCGGTGGCGAGCCAGTCACGCAGGTCTTCGTCGGTGACGACGGGGACGAGGATCTGGTAGTCGGCGAGCAGGCCGAGGTCGATGGCGTCGGAGAGGGTGAGGCGGTAGGCGACGGGGCCGAAGAGGGTTTCGTCGTCCATGGACGCCACCGCCTCTGCGTCGCTGTCCTGGGTATCGTCGGGGTCCCAGATGCGGGGGGTGGCGGTCAGGTAGAGGCGGCGGGCGGCGGGGATCTGGTCGTCGTGGTGGACGGCGGCCCAGGCTTTGCCCAGGCGGCCGGCGGTTCTGTGGGCCTCGTCGACGACCACGAGGTCCCAGGGGGGCAGGTGGTGGTCGCGGTGGGCGGCGATGACGGCGGGCAGGGAGGCGTAGGTGGCGTACGCGGTGACCGGCCCGGAGCGGGAGGCGGTGGTGAGGGCGGTGAGCTCGGCGGGGTCGGTGGTCAGGGGGGTGTCGGCGGCGACGGGCTCATGGTCGAGAGCCTGGCGGGCCGAGCACACCGCGACCGTGGCGCCTTTGCGGCCGGCTGCACGCCAGAAGCGGATCGTCTGCGACAGCAGGTCCAGCGTCGGCAGCAGCACCAGGACCCGGCCACGGGCGGCGATGCGGGCGGTGGTGCGGGCGGCGATGAGGGTCTTGCCCGTGCCGCAGGCGGCGATCACGCTCGCGCGGGGGCGGTCGCGGAGCATGGCGGTCGTGGCGGTGACGGCTTCCTTCTGGTGGGACCGCAGTTCGATGTCGGGAGCCATGGGGATGCTGCTGCTCCGTGGGGTCGGTTGGGCTGTGCAGGGGCGGGGCAGGAGCCGGCGCCCCTGCACAGTTGCAGGCTATTCGGCTGCTTCGGTCAGGTGGGCGAGGGTAGAGCCGGCGGGGTCTTTGCGGACGTGCAGGCGGTGGGTGATGCGGCGGCGCAGTTCGGGGATGTGGCTGATGACGCCGACGGTGCGGTCGTGGGCGCGCAGGGAGTCCAGGACGTCGAGGACCTTGTGGAGGGTGTCTTCGTCGAGGGTGCCGAAGCCTTCGTCGATGAAGAGGGTGTCCAGGGGGTTTGCGCCGGCTTCATGGGTGACGACGTCGGCCAGTCCCAGGGCGAGGGAGAGGGAGGCGAAGAAGGATTCGCCGCCGGAGAGGGTGTCGGTCTTGCGGGGCCGGCCGGTCCAGGAGTCGGTGATTTCCAGGCCGAGGCCGGAGCGAGCGCCGCGGGCGGCTTGGTGGTCGGAGTGGGAGAGGGCGTAGCGGCCCTCGGACATGATGTGCAGGCGGGTGTTGGCGGCGGCGACGACCTCTTCGAGGCGGGCGGCCAGGACGTAGGCCTCCAGCTGCATGCGGATGCGGGCGCTAGGTGAGTTGCCGGTGACGAGTTCAGCCAGGTGGCGGGCGGTGGTGTGGGCCTGCTCGAGCGGTTTGAGGTGTTGGACAGCGGCTTCAAGGCCGGCGGCCAGGGCGATGAGGGCCTGGTTGCGGGTGTGGGCGGCGCTGGCGGCTGTGGCTGCTTTGGCGTTGTAGTCGTCGGCGGCGGCCCGGGCGGCTGTGGCGGCATCGAGGTCGGCGGGCGGCTGTGCGGCGGCCTGTTGCAGTTCCGGGTTTTCCAGGACTGCGGTGTGTGTGGCGCGGGCCTCGCGCCACTGGGTGATCTCTTCGTCGATGGCGTGCAGGTCTTCGTCACTGAGCAGGGCTTGCTGGGCGAGCGCCAGGGTGTCGAAGCCCTCGTCTTTGGCGGCGATGGTGGCCTGGGTGGTGCGGTGGGTGAGCGTCTGGGCGGCGGCGGTGAGGTGGTGGGAGGCCTCGGCGGCTTCTTTGAGACGGTCGGCGGTGCGGGTCAGGTCGTCGGCGTGGGCGGCGACGGTGGGATGGGGGCCGCGGGCTACTGCGAGCTTGGCGGTCAGGTCGGTGAGCTGCTGGGAGAGGGTGTCGAAGCTGGCGTCGCGGGCGGACAGGCCTGCGGTGGCGGCGCTGTGCTGCTGGGTCCTGGCCGTGTGCTCGTTGTCGAGCGTGAGGAGTTCGTCCTGGACGGGGCCTTGGTCGGCGGCGCGGTCGAGGGTGTCGGTCAGCTGGGCGGTGAGGGTGGTGCGCTGGGTCTGGAGGTCGACCAGCGGGGTGTCGCCGGCTTCGCCGGTGGCAGCGGCAGCCTGTTCGCGCAGCCCGTGCAGCGCGGCCGCGGCGTCTTCCTGTGCGGCTTTGGCCTTCTCGTGGAGGGCTTCCGCGTCCTGTTCGTCCTGGCGTGTGGGCTGCCCGTCCTGGGGAGCGGCGGGAGCCGGGTGGGTGGGCGATCCGCAGACCGGGCAGGGGGTGCCGTCGGTGAGGGTGGCGGCGAGTTCGGCGGCCATGCCGTCGGTGCGCCGACGGCGGATGGTGAGGTAGGCCTGGCCGGTTCGGCCGGTGGTTGCCTCGGCATCGGCCAGGCGCTGTTCGGCTTTGGCGGACTTGGCGAGATGCTCGTCGCGGCGTCGGGCGGCTTCGAGGCGGACCTCGAGGGCGTCCAGGGCGTCCTGGTGGCGGCGGCCTTCTTCTTCGGCCCGGAGGGCGGCTTCCCGCCGGTCTTCGAGGGCGCGGCGCCGGTCGGGCTCCTCGTCCAGCCATTGTCGGGCTGAGTGTTGCTGGGCGGCGAAGTCCTGCCGTTCGGCATCGATGCGTTCCAGGTCGGCGGTCAGCCGGCGGACGGTGTCTTCATCCGGGATGAGAGCCGTCAGGACGGCGGCTTCGGCGCGAAGGCGCTGCTCGGCGGCTTCCATCTGGCCGGTGTCCAGGTCGGCGTGTTCAGGCCGTAGCGACGCGCGGGTGGTGTGTGCAGTGTTCTCGGCCCGGGTGTGGTCGTCGGCGGCGGTGTGCGCGGCATGCAGCAGGGGTGCCACTTTCTGGGCGCGGCGGGCGTGGTCGCGGCGCTGCAGGAGTGCGTCGTGTTGCGGGGCCTGTTTGTCGAGCAGGTCGAGCTGCTGCCGGGCGCGGGTGTGGGCGGTTTGCTGCTGGTGCAGTTCGCGGGCTGCGGCCTCGAAGGACTGCTGCCTGCCGAGGTTCTCCTTGGCGGCGCCGGCTGCCTGGAGGGCCTTGTCGTGGTCGGCTTCGCTGGCGCGGACGAGGTCGCCGGCCCAGGCGCGGGCCGGTTCGGTGAGGGTGTGCGGATCATCGGCGGCGGGGGCGGTGTACTCGGTCGTCAGGTCGGGTCTGGCGGCCTGGTGGATGCGTTCGGCCAGGCGCAGCACATCTGCGCGGGCGGCGTCGCGGTTCTTCTCGGTGGTGCGGCTGTGGTCGTTGAGCCAGCGTTCGATGTACGAGAAGTGTCCGGTACGGAAGAGTTTGCCGAGGAGTTCTCGCCGGCCGTGGGCGTCGGCGTGGAGGAACTTGGTGAATTCGTTCTGTGGCAGCAGGACGACCTGGCAGAACTGGTCCCGGCTCATGCCCAGCAGGTCGGTGATCTCGGTGGCGGCCTCCTGGTGGGACTTGCTGGAGGCTTCCCAGCGGCCCTGGCCGTCGGCGTCGACGGCCCATTCGCTGAGGCGGGTCTCGGGCTTCTGGTCGGTTTCGCCTTGGCCAGATCGCTTGGGACGCTTTTGGGCGGGGATCCGGTGGATGCGCAGGCGGCGGCCGGCGAGGGTGGCCTCCAGGGTGACCTCGGTCAGCAGGCCAAGGGGAGCGTGGTGGCTGCGCAGCAGCAACAGGTCGCGGTCGCCTGGTGGTTTGCCGTAGAGGGCGAAGCATATGGCGGCGAAGATAGTGCTCTTGCCGGCTCCGGTGTCGCCGTGCAGGAGGAACAGGCCGTCGGCGGACAGGGCGTCGAAGTCGATGGTGTGGGTGCCGGCGAAGGGTCCGAAGGCCTGCAGGCGCAGGGTGTGCAGGCGCATGTCAGACGGTCTCCTTCCGTTGCTCGTTCAGGCGGGAGGCTTCGACGGCCCGCTGGAGTAGGGCGTCTTCGTCCGGTGTGGGGTCGGTGCCACGCATGCTGTTGATGAAGTCGCGGGTGATGTCGAGGTCGCTGCGGCCGCGGATGCGCTGGCTGTAGGTCGGGGTGTCGGTGGCCTGGGCGGGGATGTGGGCGGGCTTGTGCTTGAGGCTGGCGGTATAGCGGAAGCGGCGGCGCAGGCGGGCCATGGCCTCGAAGGGCAGTGCGGTGTCGGTCAGGGTGACCTCAAGCCAGGCGTCCTTCAGATGCTCGTAAGCGGGGCTGGTGAGGAGATCGTCCATGAAGCCGGTGACGCGTTCCAGGCGCATGGGCACGGGGCAGAGTATGTGAGTGACGGCGGGGGCTGCGCCTGGGACGAGGTCGACGAGGGTGAGCGATTTAGTGTGACCGGCTTCGGAGAAGGAGTACGCGAGCGGTGAACCGCTGTAGTGGACGCGGTCGGTGACGCGCTGGGGGCCGTGGAGGTGGCCCAGAGCCACGTAGTCGATGCTGTCGAAGACATCGGATCCCACGTGGGCGACGCCGCCCACGGCGATGTCGCGTTCACTCTCGGACTCTTCGCTGTCCCGGCGTTCCTCGGGCTGCCCGGTACCGGAGGTGACGAAGGCGTGGGCGATGACCACGGACCGGGTGCCGGCTGCTTGGTTGCTGGTGAGGTCGGCGTGGATGCGGTCCAGGGCCGCAGTGAGCACGGCGCGGTGGGAGGCGGCTTCCGCTTCCAGACGGTCGCGGACCAGCGACGGCTCGAGGTAGGGAATCCCGTACACAGCAACCGGGCCGTCTGCGTCTTCGAGGAGGACGGGGACGTCGCAGGTGGCCGGGTCGGTCCTCAGGTGGATCCCGGCGCGGGCGAGGAGTCCAGATCCCACGCCGAGGCGGTGTGCAGAGTCGTGGTTGCCGCTGATCATGACGATCGGCACGTCGAGGTCAGCGAGTTGGTGCAGAGCGCGGCTGAACAGGCGCACGGCGTCCAGGCTGGGGATGGCCCGGTCGTAGATGTCGCCTGCCACGAGGATCGCGTCGACGTCCTCGGTGCCGGCAGTGTCGACCAGGTGGTCGAGGAAGGCGCGCTGGGCGGGAATCAGGTCTTCTGTGTGGAACCGGCGGCCCAAGTGCCAGTCCGAAGTGTGCAGAAACCGCATGAGCGCAGAGAGTAACCACAGGGAAGGTGGTTACGGGCCGTTTCCGTGATGAACGTGGAGACGGTGGGGTCGCGTGAGGGAGGCGCCGAAGGCCTGACCGGGGCTATCGGCCGCACTGGCTTCCGGTGCTGTGACCCTCGGTCTCGGGGAGGCGGAACACCTCGTCGCCACGTTCGGGCGTCGAGGCCATGCGTGGTGCCGCCCCGGGACAGGTAGTCCCAAGGCGGAACGGCGGGTCAGGAAACCTGGTCCAGGGTGGTGGGCAGTGAGATCACCGGCTGGGAGATGGTCTGCGGGATGCAGGCGGGAGCAGTGCGGCCGGCCTGGGTGCAGGTCAGGGTGAGGAGTTGGAGGTAGCCGAGAGAGACCGGCCGTCCGGGGAGCTTGCCGGTTGCCTGTTCGAAGCGCTGGAATGTGGTGGACTTGATACCCAGGTGGCCGGCGACGTCGTGGAGCTCGAGCCCTGCGGCTTCGCACGCTTTGCGGAGGGGTTCGGCGTTGTCGTGCCAGATCTGCGGCGCCCTCTCGGTGGTCTCCGGGGCAACACCGGCCCGCGCCGTGGCAAGGACTGCCTGGATTCGGTCGGTACGGGGTCCCAGCAGGAACCGCGCCAGTCGGGCAGCGTCGGCCTCGCGGTCAACGCCCTCGCTCCAGGGCTGGGAGGCTTCCTCGTACACGCGGCCTCGGGCCGCGGCGCAGTCCTCGCGCTCACCGGGGCCAGCGCCGTAGGTGCTGTGGCGGTCGCTGGTGCAGGCCAGCGTGCCGTCCTTCGCAAGATCCATGTCGCGGAACTCGTCGTCGATCTCGATCTCCTTGATGATGTCCCTGACCTGCTGGCGTTCCTGTGGGGAGAGGACACTTGCGAGGGCTACAGCGGCGGCCTGGGCTTCGGGCCGGCCGGCAGGCTCGAAGCTGCCGCCCCAGGCGTGGGATGCGTCTTCACCCTTCGCCTTCTGGAAAGCCACGTCGATGGCTTCGAAGGTGTGCGGGCTCCAGGCCAGCATCATCAGCATGAGTTCCAGCAAGGCGCCCTGGGCGGCTGGTTCAGTCTCCTGGACGGCACTGCTGCCATGTCGGCGCCGGGGTGTTCAACCAGTCGGTGAAGGTCTCAGACCGACGGGGATCGGACGGTTGTACGTGCGTAAACCAGCGCACCGCCCTCACAACGCAGGCGTGCGCACGCTGGATGGCGGCGTACCAGCCGAACAGCGCCTCACGGTAGTCATCCACGTGCCGGTCCTCGACAAAGGTGCCGGTCGTGGTGCGGCAACGCTGCGGGCATTCCGCCGCGCACCCGGTAGAGAGCAGCACGAGTCTCAGGAAAGGTCCTCTCTGGTCATGCCTTTACCAAAACTCCGCGCTGCCAGCCCAAACAGCACTCCGCCGAGAATGAACCAAGGGTTCCACAGGGCGAGTGTCCAAAACTTCTGTGCCGAGCTGACTCCGTCGACCCCCGCCGCCCCCGTGATGAGCAGCGCCTCGACGACGACCCCACGGACTAGCAACAGCCCGCTGATACCCCAGCCGAGCACCTTGAACAGCCCCCACGGGCGACCGTACACATCACGTCGACGCAGCCCCAGCGCCACCGAGGCACCGATCAGGCAGAGGCAGCCGACCCCCCACAGCCCGCCGACGACGAACCAGTCCGGTCGTTCGTCCGCGAGTCGCTTTCCCGCCGAGATGTCCAGCCCGGCTTCCCCTCCGAGTGCCCAGAAGAAGTGCGCACCCGCGAAAACGGTAGCCCAGCCGGCAGCGAGGTACCCATGCCGCCGTGAACTTTTCAACCGCAATGCACCACCCCCGGTTTGTGACTTTCCTGTGCATGTACGGAACGCACCCGCCCCAACCCGATCAGTGATGCCACGTCCCGCCAACGCATGGTCCGGTATGCACCACGTTGACAAACGCCTATCTCAGCCACACGCAAGGCGTGGAAACTTACACGGCGCGCTTCACCCGTGCCTGCACCAAGTCGAACCGGCCGATAATGTCCGCACAGTATGCCTCGGCCGGCATAGGACGCCGGTCAACGGCTCCAGAGATCAGCCGACCGCTTTGCCGTGTCCGCGGCGGACTATGCGGGCGACTCCTCCCCCGGCCCGCCCCGGCGTACAGACACGGACTCCCCACCGGCGCTGGCCTTCGACGACGGACCGGCCGACCCGGTCACGGGCGGAAGGACGATGCGGGCTGTACCGGCGGTCAGGTCGATGCGCGTGTGTGGCGGAGCACCGTCACCCTCCTCGTCACGGCGCCCTTCGTCCCGCTGCTGTTGTTCGATCTCGATCGACTTGTTGCCGTTAAAAATCAGGCCGAACTCGTCGAACGCGGAACCCGTCAAGGGACGCCTCGCGGGCGCCCGCGAGGAGCGCAAAACGCTACGCCCCCTGAAGCCCCGCATCAATAACTCCGCCGCACAGCAGATGAACAACAGTAGCGCCAGTGCCGGGAATGCAGCCTGTGCCCACATACCTGTCATGCACGGGAAGACGTGGCACCTGTCCAGGAAGTTCCCTTCGATCCGGCGTCCGCGGTGGACCCTGCCCGACGCGACAGACCCCAACTGGGCTATAACCAGGGGCACTTCAAAGATCGACCGCCGCATCTACGCGCTGTCCCGTTCCGTCCCGCGCCCGTCTGCAGGTGCGCGGAGCGGTCGACATGTACATCGGGCCGGACACGACCGGGCGGTGCTCCCAGCTTCGTGAGGGCAACCAGCGACCTGCGGTATATCCCCGGTCTTCCCACGGGCGTCTCGTTTCGTCCAGTGCTGTCCCGAACCTTGTACGACGAACCGACGCGGCGGACTCTGCAGTTGTCCGCACAGCGCACATACGCACGTCTCGGTGACCTTCGGGCGAGGAGAGCTGGCGAGGTGAGCCGG
>NZ_JBEHZD010000002.1:0-57824 GCF_040240285.1 Streptomyces sp. HSW2009
GCCACCACCTCGCTCCCCGGGACCCAGCGGGCCAGCGCCGCCGAGAAGACCCCCGTGCCCCCGCCCCCCCCCCCGGCCGGGCGCGGCGGGGGGGGGGGGGGGGGGGCGGGGGGCCCCCCCCCCCCCCCCCCCCCCCCCCCCCCCCCCGCGGCGGGGGGGGGGGGCGGGCTTTTTTTAAAACCCCCCCCCCCCCCCCCGCCCCGCCGCCCCCCCCCCCCACCGCGCGCCCCAGATCGCGTTCGCGCCCGCCGGCCGGTTCCCGCTGACCGAGACCGATCTGCGCGAGCACGGGCCGCAGCGGGCCCGGGAGTTGGCGGTGGAGACGGCAGCCGCCGAGGCCCGCCGCCCCTTTGACCTCGACGGCGGCCCGCTGGTCCGCGGCCGGCTGCTCCGGTGTGCCGACCAAGACTGGTTGCTGGTGGTGGTGTTGCACCACCTGATCTGTGACGGGTACGCGCTGGGGCTGTTCTTCGCCGAACTCGGCGCGGCGTACGCGGGCGACGCCGAGCCCTCACCGGCCGTCGACGCGCTGACCGCCCAGCACGAACTGGCGACCGCGGCCGGGGGCGCCGAGCGCGCCGCCGACCGTGCCTACTGGGCACGACAGTTGGCCGACGTGCCGGCCCGGATGGCGCTGCCCACCGACCGGCCGGGGCCGGCCACCGCCAGGATGGGCCGGCGCATCCCGATCCCGCTGCCGTCCGACTGGTTCGCCACCGCGCGTGCGGCGGCCTCCGAACTGCACACCCCGCCCTTCGCGGTGGCGCTCGCCGCGCTGGCCCGTACCGTCGGTGCGCTCGCCGACAGCACCGACGTGGTGATCGGCACGACGGTCAACGTGCGCGCGGAAGCCGAAGCCGAGGACACCATCGGCTACTTCCTCAAGACCGTCCCGCTTCGGCTCCACCTGCCGCCGGAACGCACCGTCGGCGCCGCCGTACGGCACGCGCACGAGGTGGTGCTCGCGGCGATGGCGCACACGAGCTGCGAGTTCGACGACATCGTCGCCGCCGCCCCGGCCCCGGACGCGGCCCGCCCCGAACTGTTGCAGGTCGCGCTGGAACTCCAGTACGCGGCGGAGGAACTGGAGCTGACCGGCACCGACACCAGCCGCATCCCTCTGCACACCGGCACCGCCAAGTCCGACCTCACCTTCCATCTGAACGCCGCACCGGGCGCCCCGAGCGAGCTGGAGTTCGCCACCGAGCTGTACGAGGAGTCGACGGCGCACAGCCTCGCCGCGGCGTTCGCGACGCTGGTGACCGGAGTGCGGGCCGGCGGCGGGGCGCGCCCGGAGGCCGTACCGCTCGATGCCCTGCCGCTGGATGAACTTCCGTTCACTGACCGTACGGTGCGGGGAGCGGTGGAGGATCTGGCCCGGGGTGTGCCGCTGCCCGAACTGCCGTGGACCGTGCTGCCGGCCGCGGTACGGGCCCGCGCCCTGCGCCACCCGGAGCGCCCGGCCGTCGTCGCCGACCCGGCCGACGGCGGGCCGCCGACCACGTTGACCTACGCCGAACTGGTAGCCCACGCCGATGCGTTGGCCGGATGGTTGGTTGCTGCCGGGGTGCGGCGGGGCGCGGCCGTCGGCGTCCTCGCGCGCGACGCGGCGGTGCGGATCGCCGCCGTGTTCGGGGTGTGGCAGGCCGGCGCGGTCTGCGTCACGCTCGACCCCGACCTGCCCGCCCGCCGGCTGCGGCACATGGTGACCGCCGTCGATGTCGGAGTGCTGGTCGTGGAGGAGGGGCAGGACGCCGCGTTCGCCCCGCCCGAGCTGCCGCGCTTGCGCTGGCCGCACGGCGCGTCACCCGGTGCGCTCCCCGGCGCACCCGCCGATGTGTCCCCCGACGCGGCACCCAACGCTTCCCCTGGCGCGTCACCTGGTGACCCCACCACGCCTGCACCGGCCGGCGTCGGGCCCGGCCCGGACGACACCGCGTACGTCATCTTCACCTCGGGCAGCTCCGGCACGCCCAAGGCCGTGGCCGTACGCCACGGCAGTCTCGCCGCCTTCGCGGAGGCGATGCACCGACTGGCCTTCGCGCGGTTGGTCGCGGACGCCGGAGGCCCGCTGCGGGTCGCCCAGAATGCGCCGCCCTCCTTCGACGCCTCCTGGCAGTCCGTGCTGATGCTGGGCACGGGACACACCCTGTACCCGGTGCCCAGCACGCTGCGGCTGGACGGCAAGCGCTTCGTCGACTTCCTCCGCGACCACCGAATCGATCTGCTCGACGCCACCCCGACCCATGCCCAACACCTCGTGGACTCAGGCTTGTTGGAGCCTGGGCCGGTCGCCCCGCGGCTGCTGGTGCTGGGGGGCGAAGCCGTCCCGCAGGGGCTGTGGACGCGGCTGAGTGCCGGGCCGGTGCGGGCCGTGAACGTGTACGGGCCGACCGAGTTCACCGTGAACGCCACGGGTTGCCCCATCGACGCCGACCACCCGCGCCCCGCGATCGGACGCCCGCTGGCCGGAGTCACCGCCCGGGTGCTCGACCGCCGGCTGCGCCCGGTGCCGCCCGGCTTCCCCGGCGAGCTCTACCTGTCCGGTCCGCAACTGGCGATCGGCTACCACGGCCGCCCCGACCTGACCGCCGAACGCTTCATCGCCACGGCGGGCGCCGTCGCCACGGCCAACACCGCCACCACCACGACGACCACCCCTGGTACCGGGGCAGGCACCGGAACAGGCACCGGCACGGCCGTCCCCGGCGAGCGGGCCTACGCCACCGGCGACCTGGCCCGCTGGCTGCCCGACGGCACCCTGGAGTTCCTCGGCCGCCGTGACGACCAGGTGAAACTGCGCGGCCACCGCATCGAGTTGGGAGAGGTCGCCGAGACCCTACGGGCCGCTCCGCTCGTCGCGGACGCGGCGGCCACCGTCCTGGACACAGGACCGGCGGGCCCGGTCCTGGTCAGCGCGCTCGTACCGGCCGGGCCCGGGCTGACCACGGACGCGGTGCGCGACTTCGCCGCCGAGCGACTGCCGCGCCACCTGGTCCCGGCCGCGTACCACGTACTGGAGGCGCTGCCGCGCTCCGCCGCGGGCAAGCTCGACAGGTCGGCGCTGCACACCCTGATCGCCGCGGCGCACACCGCACCGGCCGCGAACCCGGACAACACGAGCGCACCGGCCGACAGCCCGCTGGCCGCCCTCTGGTGCGAACTCCTCCAACGCGAGAGCGTCAGCCCGGACGACGACTTCTTCGCCCTCGGCGGCCACTCCCTGCTCGCCACCCACCTGGCCAGGGAGGCACAGGCCAAGCTCGGCGTTCGGCTCCCGCTGCGCATCATCTTCGAGCACCGCACCCTGGCCGCCATGGAAGCAGCCATCGCCGACCGCGAGCCCCCACCCGGCACCCCGGCACCCAGCCCACAGACCCCGCCCACCATCGCACCCACACCCACACCCACACCCACACCCACCGCCACACCCACCCAGGCCCGTACCGCACCGGCCGGCGGCCACCGGCTGGTCACGCCGCTGACACCGCACCGCGAGGGCGCCCCGCTCGTCCTCGTCCACCCACTCGGCGGCACCCTGCACGCCTACGAACCGCTGCTGCGCCTGCTGCCACCCACCCTCCCGGTCCTCGGCCTACGCTCGCCGGCCATGGCCGGCGCAGGTCAGGAGCCCGCCACCGTCCCCGAACTGGCCCGGCGGTACGCCACCGAACTGGTCACCCACACCCGGTTGCCCGCGCTCGCCCTGTTCGGCTGGTCGCTCGGCGGGCACGCGGCGCTCGCCGTCGCCGCCGAACTCGAACGGCACGGCATCGAGGTCACCTCCGTCGACCTGTGGGACTGCGGCATCGGCGACTGGGAACCCGACGGTGACCAGGAGGCCCTGCGCCTCGCCCTCAACGCCACCTACGGAGCGGGTGACTCGCAAGCCCGCCGCCGCGTCCTGGACCTCGTACCGGAAGGGACGGTCGCCGACGAGGCCGCGCTGCGCCGGGTCCTGGACCTGTCCGGACCACCCGGCGATGCGGACCGAGACACCCTGGAACACCACTTCCGCACCATCAGGCACCAGAGCGACATCTTCCGCGGCTGGCGGCCCGACACCTGTCTGCGCGCCCCGCTGCACGCCGTGTACGCGAGTGACAGCCTGCGCACCGCGGTCGTGGCCCGTACCGACTGGACGCCGTGGACCGGCGGCGACTGGACCGAGGACACCATCGAAGCCGACCACTACAGCATGATGCGCCCGCCCCGGGTGGTACTGGCCGCCCGTGGCCTGCTGAGCCGACTGCACACCCGGAGGACCCCGTGAACACCCGCCCCGAGCCCGTACCGGCGCCCGTCCCACCCCATCGGGCCGCGGCGACCGCCGACGTCCGCAGCCTGTACGAGCGCTTCCCCTACCCCTCGCCGGACGCCCAATCCGGGCTCATCCACGACGTGTCCAACGCCATGGGATTCCTGCTGGCGGACGGGCAGTTGGGCGCCCGACGGGTGCTCGACGCGGGCTGTGGCACCGGGCACCGGCTGGTCGCGCTGGCCAAGAGTCACCCACAGGCGCACTTCGTCGGCGTCGACGCCAGCGAGGCGTCCCTCGGGGTCGCCCGCGAACTGGCCGACCGGCACGGGGTGGGCAACATCGACTTCCGGCAGGGGCTGGTGCCCGGGCTCGACCTGGCGGACGACTTCGACCTGGTCGTCTGCACCGGCCTGGTGCACCACCTGCCCGACCCGCGGGCCGGACTGCGCTGGCTCAGCCAACGACTCGCCCCCGACGGCCTGTTGTACCTGTGGCTCTACCACGCCGTCGGCGAACACGACCGGCTGTTGGACCGGGAACTGGTCCACGCCCTGCTGGACGAGTCGGACGCGGGCTCCGGGCTGGCCACGGTGCGCGCCCTCGGACTCACCCTCGCCGCCGACCGCTACGGCTCCACCAGCGAGAGCGCCGCGGCCGGCGACATCCGGCACGTCATCGACGCGGACGCCTACCTGCACCCGGTGGTGCACGCCTGGCGCTTCGGCGACCTGCCCGACCTCCTGGCCGGCCTCGGCCTCGACTGGGTCGCCGCGTTCAGCATCAACTACGAGGGCGGCAGCAAGTTCGTGGACCTGGCCGCCGCGGAGGACGACCCCTACCTGTGCGTCAGCGGAGCGGAGAACCTGCCGGCGGAACTGGCGGACCGACTGCGCCACCGCGACCCCGCACACCGCCTCCGCGTCCTGGAACTCACCCTGCGCCCCACCGGAATGAGCCTGGTGGCAGGCCGGGGCAACAGCCTGCACCACTGCGTGCCCCGGGTTGCTGGCAGCCGCTTCATCGGCGCGGAGCAGGAGTGAAGCGGGGTTGATACGGGCTGGCACAGGGGAGGGCGGCGCCCACGGCAGCACGGCAAGGGCGCCGGACGGGTACAGGGCTCGGGCAGGGCCGGTAGGCGCCCGGCCGAGGCTGGTACGGGGCTTGACCAGGGTTGGTTGGGAGTTTGATCAGGGTTGGACCAGGGGCGTTCGGGACTGATCCAAGGTGTGCTCGGGGTGGGATGAGGCTGGCACAGGGTGGGCGCCGGTCCCGCCCAACCCCGCTGAGCCACCCCACCCATCTCCACTGAGCCACCCGCGCCCTTTCCCCGGCCCGATCCCTCCCGTGTCCCGTGCCGGTGGGTACGCGCGCCGGACCGAGCGCGGCAACACCCTGCCTGCGGCGCAGGTGTGTCGCGTACGCGGGGGCGGTGCCCACGGCACCCCGTGGGCGGCGGCCGTCAAGGAGTGGGCAGGGCGAACACGGCCACGTCGTAGCGTTCGAGGACCGGTCGCGGTCCGCCGGCTGCGGCCTCGGCTGCTGCCGCGGCCTCCATACGGGCCAACCCCCGGGTGAACTGTGCGTCGGTGAGCTGGGTGAACTTGGACTGTGGTGCGTGGGTCAGCCGGGCCCGGTAGTCGGCGAGGCCGGCTGCGACGGGCTGGGCGAAGGAGTCGACCGACTCCAGGCGGAATCCGGCGGCGAGGAAGTCGGCGACGACCTCCGCCCGGTTGGGGAAGCGCCGTGCGTCCAGCGCGCGGAGTTGTGGCCAGTAGTCGTAGACCACCGCGTCCAGCCGCTCGCGGAACGTGGTGCGGACCACGACCCGCCCGCCGCCGCACAACCCGGGCCAGCTCCTGGGCTGCCCGCGCCCGGTTGGTAATGTGGTGCACCACCCGGGAGAGTAGGGCCAGGTCGAAGCAGTCGGCCGCCGTGGGCAACGCCTCCGCTTCGCCCGACAGATAGCGCACGGCCGGGTGCGGATGGTGGCGCCGGGCCTCGGCAAACATCGCGGCCGACGCGTCCACGGCCACCACCTCGCTCCCCGGGACCCAGCGGGCCAGCGCCGCCGAGAAGACCCCCGTGCCCGCGCCGACCTCGATGACGGCGGGCGCGGGCCGTGGCGCGTACGAGGCGATCAACGCGACCCACGCCCGCAACGACGCCTCCGGCATCTCGTTGCCGTGCTCGTACGCGCCAGCAAGCCGCTCATTGTCGTAGACACGGTTCATGGCACCGATCCTCAGGCAGGGCCCGCGTGCGGACAAGGCCGCCCCGGCCGGGGGATGCGGACGCGGCTCGGGTCCCACGCCACAAGGCGACCAACGCTCCCGCGCGCGGGCCGGCTCAGGCTGTGTGCCCGGTCCTGGTCCGGCCCCGACCCGGTGCCGGGTGTGTCGCGTACGCCTGATCAGCCCGGGCTACCCAGCCGGGCGTTCCGTCGGGTTGGCAGCCGGGCGGGCAGCCCTGGGCGGGGAAGATGGCCGAGGGTGTGCGCGCGTGCGTCGGGCATCAGCGCGGGTCCTCCTCGCGCTTCCCCTGGCCCTTGCCGAGGTACCAGCGTGCGGTACCCACCACCCCGTAGTCGCGCAACCTGCGGGTGGAGTTCGCCACGACCATGTCGCGGGCGTGTACGACGGCGGCGGTGTGTCGACGCACCCGGTTCACGAACAGCCGGTCGGTGGGGGAGGGCCGGCGCGGCATTCCGCCCACCTTCTCGTACAGCGCCGCGGTGATCGCCAGGTTGTTGCCCGCGTGCATCCGGTACGGGGCGAGGTAGCCGTGGCGGCGCCGGTGTGCGGGGCGCACCCGGCCGAACAGGGCCGCGCCGCGCACCAGCGTGCGGAAGACCGCCCGACCCAGCGGCCCGTGCTCGTCGCGCCGGGTGTCGACGCGCCCGCAGACCAGACCGGCGCCGCTGCCCAGCGCGGTGCGGGCCGCCGCCGTCCAGGTGGGCCGCGGCAGGCAGTCGGCGTCGGTACGGGCCAACAGCGAGGCGCCGTGCCGGATCGCGTACCGGCAGCCGGTGTCCACGGCACACCCCAGGCCCTTCTCCGGCTCGTGCAGCACGTGCACCGAGAACGGCGCCCAGCGGGCGAACTCGTACGCGATGGCCGCGGTGCCGTCGGTCGAGGCGTTGTCCACGACCACCAGCGTGAAGTCCCGGTCCCGCTGGGCGGCCAGCGCCTCCAGCGTGTCACCCAGCCGCGCCGCCTCCTGGTGGGCGGGGAGCACCACCCACAGGCCGCTCACGCCTTCTCCCACACCATCGTCATGACGCCCGCACCGCCGCCCAGGCCGGCGGGGAGCACTCGTTCGGCGGGGCGCAAACCCTCGTGCACCGGGTTCGGGGCGGCGCTCTGTTCCTGGAGTCCGTACGAGGTCACCTCGCGCTGAGGCAGGTAGGAGGCCACCGCCGAGATACCCATCCGGCGCGAAGGGGTGCGAGCTGCGTGGTCTGTGTGCATGGGCAGGACCCTACGAACGCCTTCGAACATCCTGCCTGAGCACGGATACTCAGCCGACGTGGGGCGGGGGCTGAGTAGGAACCGCGCAGAGACCACAATCTGGTGCCGGGGACGTGGGGCGGTTCCGCGAGCAAGCCGGACGTGCTGGCGTCGGCGCTGAGGGTGTGGGTTGGCCCCTGGTAGCCGTGGCTTGAAGCCGGGGGTCTCCGGGCCCAGACGGAAGAAGGCGTGTTGCGCGGAGCCGTAAATCCCCATCCGGAGCGTTGCCGACCGTGGGTGGTGCGCATGCCCAACTGGCATGTGGTGGCCGATGGTTGGTGGTCAGCGCGTTGCCGCGGGCCCGCGGCAAGGGACGAGGGGGCGGGCATCAGGGTGTGTCGCCCCGCGGGTGGGTCGCACGCGCCGGAAACCCATGTGCGTAGGAGGGTGTGTTGCTGTCATTCTGCGCAGATGTCCCAGCGACTCGAATCCATGGTCATCCGACACACCCACCGCGTTCCGCGCCCCGAGGGACCCGCCGGCGACGGTGCACGGGCCGCGCGGCGATTCGACGCGGCCTTGATGTCCGTGGGATTCAAGCTCTCTGCCGAACTGCTGGCCAACCTGTCCGAGCTGGCTGAGGAGAGCGTCGTGGCGAGCGCGGTGCGCACCCTGGACACCGTCCGCGAGCTGGTCGGCGACCACGTCCAGCACAACACGTACTTCATCGACTTCCCCGCCCGGGTGCCCGACACCTTCGACTTCTGGATGGAGTGCATCGTCGACGCCCTGCTCGACGGCGCCTCCCGGGAAAACACCCTGGCCGGGCTGCGGGCCGGCACCGTCGACCTGCTGACCCTGCCCAAGTACGGCAACTACCAGCACACGTACCAGCAGATGCTGGCCGCGCACGACGAGCTGATCGCAGCCGCCGGCGACCGGGTCACCACCCTGCACCTCGGCGGCCCGCTGGAGACGGAGGTCACCGCCCTCTACCTGGCCCTGGCGGGCAGCACCACCCCGCTCGGCGAGCAGGGCATCGCCGACCTCGGCACGCTCGCCGGGCACTGCGCGGACGGGCCGCAGCCGGACGCCATCCCGGTGCGGGAGAACCGCGCGCTGATCAACGCCGCCCGCCTCCAGGTCGGTGCCGGCCCGCAGGTGGACACCGTCACCGACGTGCTCAGGCTGGCCTGTGCGCTGGCGGGTGGTGACGTCAGCCTGGTCGAGCCCACCCGGTTCCGCTCGGTGCCCCGCGGGCTGCGCCGGGCGCTGTTGGCCTGCCTTGACGGGCTGGTTGCGGCTGCCCCGGCCAAACTCGCCGACGTCGGTGCGCATCGCGAGCAGTTCAAGCGGCTCGGCGAGCGGCTGCACCCGCACGAGTACCCGCAGTGGCCGCACGCCGCCGAGGTGTTCGCCGTCGCCCGGGGCGAGCAGGAAGCCCGCTCGTTCGACAGCCGTGTCGAAGGGTTGCTCGCCGCGGGCGACGTCACCGGCGCGACCCGCCTGCTGGCGACCGCGCCCGGCAAGCTCTTCCGCGCCCTGGACCGGCTGCTGTGCACCGGCTCCACCGACGAGCAGCGTGCGGCCGTGCTGGCAGCGGCCGAGCAGGTCGCCCCGCAGATCTCCGGCCGGGTGCTGCTCTCCGTCCGCGAACACCTGGGCAACCGGACCGGCGACGCCCGCCACGGCCGGCTGTTCGTCAACCGCTTCGGCGGTGCCTGGGCGGCGCCCGACCGGCGCCAGGCCCTGCCCGATTCCGTCCGCAGCCGGCTGATCGCCACCCTGGACGCCGAAACCCGGCGCCGGCTCCCCACCCCCGGCCACCTGCTGGTCGATCCGGAGGTGCTGGACGTCGCCCTGCCGCTGAGCGGTCGGGCGAGCGCGGCCGGCCTCGGCGTGCTGCCGCGCGGCTCCCGCTCGCGCATCGACGGCGAACTGCTCCGCTTCTTCGTCTACTGGAAGCAGACCGCCCGGACCACCGACTACGACCTGTCCGCGCTGCTCCTGGACGCCTCGTACGAGACGGTCGACTGGCTGTCGTACACCGCCCTCACCCGGGCCGGGGGCGAACACTCGGGTGACATCACCGATGCGCCCGAGGGTGCTTCGGAGTTCATCAACCTGCGGCTCGGTGCGGTGCGCGGCGCCTCCATCGTCCCGCAGGTCTACATCTACGCGGGGGAGGGCTTCCACGAGGTCGCGGAGTCGTTCTTCGGCTTCATGCTGCGCGAGGGCGAACAGCAGGGGCAGCCGTTCGAGGCCCGTACCGTACGCATGAAGTCCGAGCTGCGCGGGCCCGGCCGGGTGGCCCTGCCGGTGGCGTTCGTACGCGAGGACGACGGGGCCTGGTACGCCCACTGGCTGCACTTCTACCTCAAGGGTGAGCCGAGTGGGAACCGGGTCGAGGAGAACCAACTGTCGGTCGGCACCCTGCTGCGCGGGGTCATGCAACGCGACTACCTGACGGTCCGCCACCTCGTGGACCTGATGGCCGAGCGCGCCACCACGACCACCCGGTGGGAGGGCGGGCAGGTGCCTGCGGAACCGGTCACCTATCTGGGGTTGGAGCGTCCTGCCGACCTGCACCCGGACTCGGTCGTCATCACCCCGGAAAACCTGCGTGACCTGATCCCGGGGTGACTGTTACGGTAAGCCTGGGCGAGGCCATGAAGGGGCTTCCTTCTCTCCATTCACTCATAGAATCTAGCCCCTTCGCTTTCCTCGCCCCTCGCACGTTCTCGCACGGCGGGGCGCCCCCCCCCCCCCCCCCCGCGCGGGGGTGCCCCCGCCCCCCCCCCCCCCCCCCCCCCGTCGTGCTGTCCCCGGACGCCCCACCGCCTCCCAACCTTCTTTTCCTCCCACCCCCTTGCTTCCCACCCTGCCGGGGCGGGCGCCCACGCCGAGTGAATGGGCAGGCATGGGCTCCGAGGCAGGCAACCCCGATGACCCCGGGTGAGCAACCCCGGTAGCCCTGAGGTGAGCAACCCTGGCGTGGCCCCACGTGGGTAACCCTGCCGGCTGTGGCAGCCGTGGCGTCAGACGTTCTCCGAGACCAGCACCGCCGTCGTACCCGGCTCAAGGGCGCGGAAGACGTGCGGTACGTCGGCGGGGTAGGCGATGTAGTCGCCGGGGTGGAGTTCGACGGGGTCGGACTCCACGCCCACCAGGGCGCGGCCGGTGCTGAGCACCACATGCTCGACGACGCCCGGCGTGTGGGGGCTCGACGTGCGCTGGCTGCCCGGCTCGGCGGTGATGGTGTAGATGTCGCGGCGCGCCCCCGGCGGGCCGACGGCGAGCAACGTGGCCCGGTAGTCGGCGTGTTCGGCGGCGAAGACCGGACCCTGGCCGGCGCGCACCACCCGGACCCGGGGCGTGGGCAGGTCGAGCAGCCGGGAGAACGGGATGCCCAGCGCCACGCACAGCGACCACAGCGTCTCCAGGCTCGGATTGCCCGAGCCCGACTCCAAGAGCGAGAGCGTGGACTTGGACAAGCCGGCGCGCCGGGCCACCTCGCTGAGCGAGAGCCCGGCGCGCTGCCGCTCCTGCCGCAGGGCCGCGGCGACGGTCTTCATCAGGGGAGCGGAAGGGCCGGCGGGCGGACCGGCAGCGGTTCCACCGGACGGGCCGGCCGCGGTGGCGGGTCCTTCGTGCGGTGACGGGGGTGGGGACTGTGGCGACATGGTGATCCGTGTGTTTGACGGGGCGGGACGATGTGTTCATTATATTCAACATGCGATCGATGTGGCGAACCCTGGATCGGAGTCTGCTTCGCGGGATCGTGTTGGCCTGTCTCGCGGTGGGCGCCATCGGCGTTTCGTACGGAGCGGTCTGCGTCACCGAGGGCTTCCCGATGTGGTTCCCGGTGCTCGCCGCCTTCCTCGTGCTGGCCGCCTCGTCGGAGTTCCTGTTCGTCGGGGTGATCTCGGCCGGTGGCAGCCCGGTGGCCGCGGTGCTCGTCGCGCTCCTCGCCAACGCCCGACACCTGCCGTACGGCCTCGCCATCCCACCCCGGGTGATCCAGCCAGGCTGGCGCCGGGTCGTCGCCTCCCACCTGATGAACGACGAGAGCGTGGTGCTGGCCCTGGCCCAGCCCGACGTGCCCAGACAGCGCAGCGCCTACTGGGTGTGCGGGGTGGGCATGCTGATCTGCTGGCCGGCCGGGGCGCTGCTCGGGGCGCTGGCCGGGAACGTCATCCACGACACCGACGCGCTCGGGCTCGACGCCATGTTCCCCGCGGTGATCCTGGCGCTGATGCTGCCGGCCCTGCGCGAGCGCAAGATGCGCCGGGCGGCGTTGGCCGGCGCCGCCGTCGCCCTGGCCGCCACCCCGTTCCTGCCGTCCGGACTGCCGGTGCTGCTGGCGCTCGGCGCGGTGTTCCTCAACGCCACCCCGGCCGAGCAGGAGAAGACCCCCTGATGCCCTACTCGCCCGCCGTGCTGGTCGCCCTCCTTGCGCTGGCCGCCGGCACCTTCGCCTTCCGCTTCACCGGCCCCGTGCTGCGCTCCCGGCTCACCTTTCCGCCGCGCGCCGAACAGTTGCTGAACACCTCGGCGATCGTCCTCCTCGCCGCCCTGGTCGTCACCTCCGCGCTCGCCACCGGCCAGCACATCGGCGGTGTGGCCCGCCCCGCCGGAGTGGTCGTCGGCGGCGTGCTGGCCTACCGCAAGGCGCCCTTCCTGCTCGTGGTGGTCGCCGCCGCGGCGGTCACGGCCGTGCTCCGCCTGCTCTCCGTACCGTGACCGCGGCATGTGCTCCGGGCGCTGGCTGTTTCCGGCCTGCCGCACCCCGGACAAATGGGCAATCGCCTGTCCGGGGTGCGGGGGAGTGGCTACAGTGAGCCTCCGGATGCGAGCGTGCGACTTCTGTATGGGAGTGCGACGATGCCGGATGCCGAGGACGACCAGACCTATCGCGTCGTGCTCAACGACGAGGAGCAGTACTCCATCTGGCCAACCGAGCGGGAGCTTCCGGCGGGTTGGCGGGCCGAGGGTGCGCAAGGCAGCAGGCAGCAGTGTCTGGACCACATCGAACGTGTCTGGACCGACCTGCGCCCGCTGAGCGTACGTCGGATCCAGGGATGAACCCGGACGCCACCGCAGCACCTACCCAGTCGCCAGGGAACCCCGCACCACCGCCGGTGCGACCCCAACTCACGCCGCTTGATGTCGAGTTGATCGCTGAAGCGTCCTTGACGCAGCGTCAGGCAGCGGACGTGGCCGCACTGGTGGGCGCCGCGTACGCGCGATCCGATCCGCTGCCGGGGCTCCCGGTGCCCGATGGTGCACATGAAAATCCCTTATCTGTAAGGGAGTTCACGCGCAGCGGTGGATGCATCTGGGTCGGGCGCGATCCGTCCAGCGGCACGCTCGTCGCCGCCCTGCGCACCGAACTCCAGGCGGACGGCGGGCTCTTCGTCTCCCGCATCTCCGCACCACCCGACCACCGCGGCGGCGACGTGGGCGCGCGTCTGCTCGCCGCCGTCGAGGACCACGCGGTCGGCAGGGGCGTGCCGGTGGTACGGCTGACCGCCGTGGTGGAGCGCTGTCTGCCCACCTACTACACCCGGCTCGGCTACCACACCGTCCAGCACCACCTGGCCGTCGACGACAAGCTGCTCACCGAAGTCACCCTGGAGCGCACGCCGGGCACGCCGCGCCGTGTGCTGCCGCCCTACCCGTTCGACGTACCGGACGCCGCACTCCGGCGGGCCGGCCCGTTCGGCCCGGTCACCGGCGTGCTCTGCTGGTTCCTCACGCCCGGCGGGCTGGCCGCGGTCGCCGGCCGCGGCCCCGTCGCAGCGCTCGCCGCCGACGGTGCGCGGGCACTCCCCGGCGCCCGACTGGCCGGCATCGACCTGTGGCGCGGCCCGGCCGCCGACTGGCCCGCCGTGCTCGACCTGCCCCCCGGCGAACCCGGCCCGGCGGGCGCGCAGCTCGTGCACCGCACCGGTGCCGACCGGGCCGGGCACCCCACCCACCTGATGCCCCGCACCACTCACCGCGACCTCTGGGCCGCCCTGCGCATGCGCCCCGGGCACGAGAGCGGACCCACGGGCCCGGCACCAGACCTTCGATGAATGAGGCGACGTTGACGCTGCCACAGCAGACCGGCACGCAGGGCACCGTTCCCATCGACCTGCGCCCCCACTTCGACAACCGCGGCATCACCGGCCCGGACGAACTGGCCAAGGGCGAGTTCAACATCTGGTCCAACAGCTTCCCCGCCGACGAACTGCCCCCACCAGGCGGGCACACCGACGTCGGCGGCCTCCCGTTCCTCTTCCCCGCCCCCCGCGAGGACGGCGCAGACAACCTGCGCTGCGCCGGCCAGTACGTCGAACTGCCGCCCGGCCGCCACGACTGGATCTACCTGCTGGCCGCCGCCGAACGACGCAGCGAAGACGCCGTCCACCTGCACTACGCCAGCGGCGCCGTCGACCCCGAGTGGCTGCGCGTGTCGGACTTCTGGGCCGAGACACCCGCGCACTTCGGCGAGTCGGCCGGCCTGACCTGCACGGTCCTGCACTACCCGCGCCACGTCCAGCAACGGATGGGGCCCTCGGTCTGGCGCACCCGGGTGCCCGTACCGCGCGAGGAAGACCTCACGGCCATCCGGCTGCCCGACAACCCGGCCATCCACCTCTTCGCGCTCAGCCTGGTCCGCTCCCACCCGTACGGAGGTACGGCATGACCGACCCCGAAGCGCACCTGATCGACGGGCTCCGGCCCTGGCGCCACGACCTGGTCGGCTGCCTGTGGACCAGCGCGGGAAGCCTGCTCGACCACCACGGGGCGCCGGTGCTCGAAACGCTCGGCGCCGCCTGGGGCTTCCGGCACCTGCCGGCCGACCTGCGCCGCGAGGAGTACTACTACCCCACCGACCCCGGCACCTCGCTGTGGGAGGCGCTCGCCCCGTACCACCCGGTGCGCTCGCGCTGGCACGAGCCGGTGGACGCCGAAGCGGGGTGGGCCGAGGTCCGCGCCGAGGTGCTGGCCGGGCGGCCGACCATCGTGGCCGCCGACAATTTCGACCTGCCCTTCAGGCCGGCCTACCAGGACGTGCACACCAACCACCTGGTCATCGTGCACGGATTTGACCAACGGGCCGGTACCGTGCGGGTGTTGGACGCGGTGCCGCCCCGCTTCCACGGTGACATCAAACTGGCGGAGCTCGCCGCGGCCCGTGGTTCGCACAACCCCGAACTCCACGACCGCGACCTGTTCTTCACCAATCGGCCGATCGCCAACCGCTGGCTCGAAGTCGAGATCGACACGACCGACTTCCCACCCTTCGACGTCGACACCGTCCGCCGGACCATCGACGCCAACCTGGAGCGGTTCGCAGCCCCACCGCCCGGCGACGGCTTCGCCGGACTCGCCGGACAGCGGGCCTACCTCGCCGACGCCGTCGAACGGCTCGCCGCAGGACAGCCGCTGGCCGACGAGATCTTCCTGGTGGCCGGCGCGGTGCTGGCGCACACCGCACTGCACGCCGACTGGCTGGCACTGGCCGGCCGCACCCTGGGCCGCCCACAGCTCACCGAGGTCGGCAGGTCGGTGGAGCGCGTCGCCCACCACTGGACGGCCGTCCGCATCGCCGGCGCCCTCACTCGCGACGGCTCCGTCGGCCCGGACCGGCTGGCCCGCAGGTTCGCCGCGCTCCACGCCGACCACGCCCGCGTACTCGAACACCTCGCGGACGTGCGCGACACCCTGTGAGACCCGCGCGCCCCGGCCCACCACGGCACCTGCCACCGCCGGGCCCGGCGGGTCGCGGGGCCGGGGCGGCGCCCCCGCACGCAGGGCCGGGCCCCCTGACCGGACGGGGGGCCGCCGCCGCCCGCCCCCCCCGCCCCCCCCACCCCGCGGGGGCGGGGGGCCCCCCCCCGGGCCCCCCGCGCCCCCCGCCCCCCCCCGCCCCCCCCCCCGGCGGGGCCGGGGGGGGCGGGGGGCGGGGGCGGCGCCACCGAACGAAGGGACGGACACCATGACCGTACGGGAGGCCGCCGCGGACGGCCCCGCGCTGACCGCAGCCCGAGCGGCCCTGCTGGCCCTGGCCGCACGACGGCGCGCCGACCGCACGGGCCAACCGGACGCGGACGCCACGGGCCCCGGCCACCCGCCCGCCACGGAGACACAGCGCCGCTGGTGGGACAGGTACGCCCGCCGGGCCGACGGCGAGGGTGTGGCCGGCGATGCCTCCGCATCTGGCGGGGCTTACGCGTCCGGTGATGCTTCTCTAGGTGGCAGTGCCCATGGGTCGGGTGACGCTCGCCTACGCGGCGCCCCCCAGGCGTCGGGTGACGTCCACCTACCTGGCGATGCCCCTGTGTCCGGTGACCCCCAGGCACCTGGCGATGCCCACGTACCTGGCAACCCCCACGCGTCCGGCGAAGCCCACGTCCCCGGGTTGCTTCGGCTGCGCGGGCGGCTGGACGGTGCGGCGTTGCGGCGGGCGTTGGTCGCGCTGGTCGCGCGGCACGAGGGGCTGCGTACCCGGTTCGCCGCCGAACGCGGCGTCCCGTACTGCATCGTGGACCCCGCGCCGGACCGGGCGCCCCTGGCCGAAGAGGCGGTGCCGGGACCACAGGAAACGGCATGGGGCCGGGCGCTAGCCCGGGCCGCCACGTACGCCGCGGACCCCTTCGACCTGGCCGCCGGGCCGCTGCTGCGCGGCCTGCTGCTGACCGTCGGCCCCGATGACCACCTGCTGGTCCTGACCGCCTCCCGCGCGGTGGTTGACGAACGGTCGATGGCCGTCGCCCTGTACGAGCTCGCCGCGCTCTACCGCTCCGCGACCGGCGAACAGATTCCGGAACTTCCCCAACTGGCAGTCACTGCATCGCAGTTGGCGGTGGAGCAACGGTTCCGTTCGGCCGCCGGTGTGCTGGCGGAACAGGCCCGGGGCTGGCGCGAGCGGTTGGCCGGCGCGGCCGAGCCCGACCTTCCGACCGACCGGCCGCGCGGCCCCGAGGCCGCCGCCGTGCACACCGTCACCGCCACCCTGTCCGCGGCCGACACCCGCGCCGCCGTCGCCCTCGCCTCGGAGGCGGACGCCACACTGCCGGAGATGTTCGCCGCCGCCGTCGGCGTCGTAACCGCCCGCTGTACCGGCCAGCCCGACCCGGTCATCGGGACCGTGCTGCCCGGCCGCGACCGGCCGGGCAGCAGTCACGTGGTGGCCCCGCTCGCCACCGTGGCCGCCCTGCGCGTCGGGCCCGTGGACGGCGCGCCCGGCCGCGAACTGATCGCCCGCTGCCGGCGCGCCGTCGCCGCGGCGACGACCGGCGCGGACACCGCCCACGCGGCGCTGGCCGAGGCGTTGCACCCACAGCGCACGGCGGCCGGCGCCCCGTTCTTCCGGGTGCTGCTCGACGCCACCGCGCTCACCACCCCGGGCGAAGGGCCGGCGCACTGGGGCGCGCACCTGACCGCCGAGCCGGTGCCGCAGCCCGGCCCCGCCGCCCGTGCCGAACTCGACCTGGTGCTCACCCCGCACCCCGCCGGCGGGGTGCGACTCACCCTCGGCTACCTCCCCGCACTCTTCGACCGCCCCCGCGCGGCCCGGTTGGCGGAGCACGTGCTCACCGCCGTACGCGCACTCAGCGCGGCGCCGCACCGCCCGGCCCGGCGGACCGACATCCTCACCCCGGCCGAACGCGCCACGCTCACCGCCGGCGCCCAACCACCCGCCGTCGACTTCGGCACCGAAGGCCGGCTGCTGCACGAACTGTTCGCCCACCACGCCGCCACCGCGCCCGACCGCCCCGCGGTCCTCTTCGCCGGCACCACCCTCAGCTACGGCGCGCTGGAAGCGGCGGCCAACCGGCTCGCCCGGCGACTCCAGGACCAGCACCGGGTGGGGCCCGAACGGCGGGTCGCGCTGCTCCTGGACCGCGGCCCGCACGTGCCCACCGCCGAACTCGCCGCGATCAAGGCCGGCGGCGCCTGGCTGCCGCTCGACCCGAGCCACCCCGCGACCCGGCTCGCCTTCCAACTCGCCGACGCGGCCGGCCGCGGCGCCGGCCCCCCCCGTGAACACCCCGAAGGCCGCCCCCCCCAGCTGCCCCGGGGGGTGGGCGCCGCCCCCCCCCCCCCCCCCCCCCCGGCCCGGGGCCCCCCCCCCCCCCCCCCCCCCCCCGGCCCCGCCCCCCCCCCCCCCCCGCCCCCGCCGCCCCCGCGGCGCCGTCACCACCAGTGAACACGCCGTACTCCTCCCCGCCGATCTGCCCCGGGTGGTGCTCGACGACCCGGCCACGGCCGCCGCCCTGGCCGCGACGCCGGCCACCGCGCCGCCGTGCGCCGCCGTCCCCGACAACACGGCGTACGTCATCTACACCTCCGGCTCCACCGGCGCACCCAAGGGCGTCCAGGTCAGCCACCGGGCGGCGGTCAACTTCGTCGGCGCAGCCGCCGGCGAACTCTTCGCGCTCACCCCCAGCGACCGGGTCCTCCAGTTCGCGAACCCCACCTTCGACGTCAGCGTCTTCGACGTGTGGGCCGCGCTCGGCTCCGGCGCCGCCTGTGTCGCGGCCCCCGTCCCGGTGCTGCACGACCCGGTGGCGCTCGGCGAGCTGATGCGTCGCGAACGGGTGACCGTCGCCGACATCCCACCGGCCGTACTCGGACTGCTCGACGAACGCGAACTCCCCGATCTGCGCGCGCTGTTCGTGGGACTCGAAGCGTTCCCCGCCGAACTCGTCAACCGCTGGCGCACCCCCACCCGCGCCTTCCACAACGGGTACGGGCCCACCGAGGCCACCGTGGCCTGTACGGACTACGCCTGCCCGGCCGAACCGCTGACCGCCCCGCCGCCCATCGGCCGCCCGCTGGCCAACATGCGCGCCTACGTCACCGACCGGCACGGCGAACTGGTGCCCGTCGGCGTCCCGGGCGAGCTGTGCGTGGCCGGCGTCCAGGTGGCCACCGGCTATCTGGGCCGGCCCGCGCTGACCGCCGAACGCTTCGTGCCCTGCCCGTTCGGCCCGCCCGGGCAGCGCATGTACCGGACCGGGGACGTGGTGCGCCGCCGCGAGGACGGTGAGCTCGAATTCGTCGGCCGGGCCGATCGACAGGTCAAGATCCGCGGTCTGCGCATCGAACTCGACGAGGTGGAACTCGCGCTCGCCGGCCACCCCGCGGTACGCCAGTGCGCCGTCCAGATCGGCCGCCACGAGGACAAGCCCCGGCTTGAGGCGTACCTGACCGTGGAGGCCGTCGACGCCGCCGGCCCGCCGACCGAAGCCGCGCTCCGCGCCCATCTGACCGAGCGGCTGCCCCTGCACATGATCCCGGCGACCTTCTCGCTGCTCGACACCCTCCCGCTGACCAGCAGCGGCAAGGTGGACCGCGCCGCCCTGCCCCGACCCGGCACCACCACGCCCACGGTGACGGGCAGCGTCCCACCCACCCCCGCGCGCGACCCCGGCACACCCACCGAACGCGCCGTGGCAACCCTGTGGCGCGACCTGCTCGGCACCCCCGACGTGCCGCTCACGGTGGACGCCAACTTCTTTGCCTTGGGAGGGAGTTCACTCGACCTGGCGCGGCACGGCAACGAGGTGCGGGCCCGCTTCGGCGTACGCCTGGACAACCGGGACGTCTACCTCGCCCCCACCCTGGAAGCCGTCGCCACCCTCCTCGACCGGCGCCGCGACCTGCCGGCCGGCGCCGCGGGGCCCCCCCCCCCCCCCCCCCCCCCCCCCCCCCAACCCCCCCCCCCCCCCCCCCCCCCCCCCCCCGGCCCCCCCCCCCCCCCCCCCCCCCCCCCCCCCCCCCCCGGGAACCCGCCCCCCCCCCCCCCCCCCGCCCCCCCCCCCGCCGGCCGGGCCCCCCGGGCCAGCCCCCCGCCACCGCCGGCCAACCATCCGACGCCGACCACCGGCGCACGGCGGGGACCGACCCGCTGGTGGCGCTGCGCACCGCGGGCGACCGGCCCCCGCTCTTCCTGGTCCACCCGGTGAGCGGCTCCGTCACGCCCTACCTGGCCCTGGTGGACCTGCTCGATCCCGGGCAGCCGGTGTACGCCTTCGAGTACCCGATCGGCGACGGCGCCCCGGAGACGGTGGCGGACATCGCCGCCCACTACGTCACCGCGCTGCGCAGGGCCCACCCCGCCGGCCCCTACCGGCTGGGCGGCTGGTCCGCCGGCGGCGTCATCGCGTACGAGATGGCCAGGCTGCTGCGGGCGGCCGGCGCAGAGGTCGAAGCGCTCGTCCTGCTCGACTCCGGGGCGCCGGGGGCCAGCGACGGCGTTCCGGGTTCCGGCGATGGTGCGCCGGACCTCGCCGGCGGTGTGCCTGACCCCAGCTACAGCGCGCCGGACCCCGCCGACCGTGTGCAGGGCCTCGCCGAAGGCGCACTGGCCCCCGCCGAAGGCACGCCAGTCCCCGCAGGCGGCGCACCGGCCCCCGCAGGCGGCGGGGCCGCCGCGCCCGAGCCGACCGACGACGCCGCCGCACTCGCCCTCTTCGTCCAGGACCTGGCCCTGCTCCAGGCCGCGCCCGACCCTGGCGTCGACCCGGAAGCGCTGCGCGCCCTGCCCGCCGAGCAGCGCACCGACACCGTTCTCACACTCCTGGAAGAACGGGCGCTCGTGCCGGCGGGCACCCGTGCCGAGGTGCGGCGCAGGTTCGGCGTCTTCGCCGTCGTCCTGCGCGCGGTGCTGCGCTACCGGCCGGGGCCGCTTGACCTGGCCGTCACCGTGATCGAAGCGGCCGACACCCCGGACGGCGGGCCGGCCGACGGGGTCGCCGCCACCTGGCGCCCGCTCGCCCCGGTGCGTGCTGAGCAGGTCCCCGGCACCCACCACACCATGCTCAGGCCCCCACACCTGGCACGCCTGGCCGAGGTGCTCGGCGCCCACATCGAGACACCCCGGCCGACACCGACCGACCACGGACGAGGATGAGGGAGGCGCCCTGATGGACCTGGCCCTGACCGCGGCACAGGAAGAGTTCCGCAGCCGCGTCTGCGCCCTCCTCACCGACCAGGAGACACAGGCCGAGGCCGACCGCGACCGACGGCTGCCACCCGGCGCCGAACCCGGGCTGCCGACGGTCTACCGGCGCCTGGGGGAACGCGGCTGGCTGGCCCCCAACTGGGCCCGGGAACACGGCGGCGCGGGCCTGACGCTGGTCGAAAAGGCCCTGCTCACCGAGGAGTTGATCGCACACGGCGTGCCGGACGTGGCACACACCCTGTCCGTTGACATCGTCGGACTCGCGGTCCACCTGTTCGGCACGGCCGAACAGCAGACGGCCCTGCTGCCGCCGCTGGCCCGTGGCGAACAGATCGGCTGCGTCCTGTTCAGCGAGCCGGAAACCGGCTCCGACCTCGGCAGCCTGACCACCCGCGCGGAGCCCGAGGGCGAGGGCTGGCGGCTGTACGGGCGCAAGACGTACAGCCTCAAGTCCCACCTGGGTGACTTCGCGCTCTGTGCCGCCCGCACCACCACCTCACCGGTCCGCTACCACGGCATCACCGTCTTCGTGCTGCCACTGCGAACCCCCGGCGTCGATCGGCGCCCGCTGCCCGTGATGACCGACGACAAGTTCGCCGAACTCACCCTGACCGGGCCCCTGATGACCCGCGCCGACGTGCTCGGTGAGGTCGACGACGGCTGGCGGGTCATCAACCGGGTGCTCAGCCTGGAGCGGACCGGCATCGAGTTCGAGGCCAAGGGGCGGCGGCTGGTCGATGCGCTCCTGGCCCATGCGGAGGCCGCCGGCCCGCAGTCCCCGTACGCGGAACGGCTGGTCGCCCTGGACGCCGAGGTGCGCGCGGGGCGGCTGCTGGCCTGGCGCGCCCTGTCCCTGCTGACCGGCGGTGACCACGACGACCCGCTGTACGCCATGGCCAAGTGGCACACCGCGGAGAGCGCCCGCGCCGCCGCGCTGCTCAGTTCGTCGGTGTGCGGCCCGGACGCCGCCCTGCACGCCAGGGACGCCGAGAGTCCCGCCGGCTGGACCGTCGAATCGAGCTTCCGCGACGCCCCCGGCTACACGCTGGCATCCGGCACCTCCGAAATGATGCTGGCCCTCATCGCCTCCGGCGCCCTGTCCCTGCCGACGTGACCCCTGCCGACGTGACTCCTGTTCACATGATCCCTGTCCACGCGAACCCCGTCCGCGTGAACTCTGCCTGTCGGGCCGCTGCTGGCCTCGCTGGGAGCGCCCCCTTGCCCCCCGGCACGGCGCCGGGGCGCGGCCGGGCCGCCCGTACGACCCGTACCGCACCACTCGTACCAACTGCCCCATGCCCGACCGCCTCGTGCCCGACCCGTGGGAGCCGTCCGTGGACGTGAGCCTGACCGACGAGCAGACCGCCATCGCCGGGCGGTTCAGCGCACTGTTCCGTGCGGACCTGCTGCCCGCACTGCGCCGGTTGTACGAACACCCCGCCGCACCGGGCCCGAGCGGCGCGCCCGACCCCGAGGACGCCACCGCCGGCCGGGCGGTCTGGCGCGCGCTGGTCGAACTGGGCGCCACCCGGCTGCTGCTCCCCACCGAACTCGGCGGCGAGGGCGCCGGGCAGCGGGGCGCGGTGGTGCTCGCCGAACTGGCGGGCACCGCCCTGTACGGCGGGCCGCTGCTCGACACGATGACCGCCACCGAAGCCCTGCTCCCCGGCGCTTTCGCCGCCGCCGACGGCACGGCCAAGTACCTCGCCGAAATCGCCGACGGCGCCGCCGTACCGCTCGCCCCGCGCGCCCGCGGGCACGACGACCCGGCCGACCCCGCCCCGCTGCCGGCCGTCGGCACGCCCGGCATCCGACTGCACCGCCGCCTGGTGGCCGCCGCACCCGAGGGCCGCTACCTGCTGGTACTCGGCCGGGCCGGGGCGGCGGCCGGCGGCGGCGTGCACGGCGCGCTGGTCCGGAGCGATGACCCGACCCTGACCTGCCGCCAGCACGAGGACGTCACCCGCGGCGGGCTGTACGCGGTGGAGCTGGCCGACACACCGGTACTGGCCTGGGTGCATCCGGCGGACCCGGTGGGTGTGACCGGCGTGACGGGTGCTGGCAGGGCGCGCGGCGGTGCCCGTACGGGTGACGCTGCCAGCGCTGCCGGGGCTGCTGGTGGCCTCGGTGCTGCCGGGCCGTTCCGGAACGCCGACCCGCGGTCCGGCTGGCCGGGCCTGGTCGCCCGGGCCAGGCTGCGGCACGCCGGCTATCTGGTCGGCCTGGTGCAGGGCGCGCTCGACCTCGCCGTGGCGCGGGTGAAGGAGCGGCGGCAGTTCGGCCGGGAACTCGGCCGGTTCCAGGCACTGGCCTTCCGCCTCGCCGAACTCACCGCCCGCACCGAGGGCGTGCGCTGGCTGGTGCGGTCCGCGGCCTGGGAGGCCGACACGGGGCGCGACCCGCGGCTGACCGCGGCCCAGTCGCTGGCCGCCGCGGCCGACCTGGCCGGTGACGCCACGGCCGCCGCCATGCAACTGCACGGCGCGTACGGCCTGACCGACGCCGCCGACATCCAGATCTGCTACCGGCGCGCCCATCTGGACCGGGTGTGGCAGGGCAGCGCGGCGGCGTTGCGCCGCGAGGTCTTCCCGCTCCTCGTAGCTGAACGAAAGTTCGCACACCGAACGGACCCTGCGGGCTGAGCCCCGACGCCCCCACGCTGCTCCCGGCGGCGCTCTTGGCGGCCCGCTTCTGCCGGGGAGAGACCGCCGACGACCGGGATGCGCGGCCCGTACCGGGGATGCACCAGGCGTACGGTGCGCGTCGCCCGGGCTCCCGTGCGCTCAGCAGGGCAACCCACGGTGCGTCAGCCCATCGCGTACGGGGTGTCACTCACCCGCCGGTACAGGCAGAGCCGGTACAGGCAGAGCGGGTACGGGCAAGTGCGCGGCGGGGAGTGCCGCCAGGCTGTGTGCCGTGTGCCGTGTGCCGTGTGCCGTGTGCCGTGTGCCGTGTGGCCAAGTGAGGCAGTGGCCCGTGTATCCGTCGGCCGGATGCGCGGGCCACTGCTGTTGCTTACGCGGGCCAGGCCACCGCGCCAGTGAAGGTGATGCGCGCCGGGCCGGCCAGGGCCGTGCCGGTGTCTGTGTTTGTTTCTCTGCCCGTGCCTGTGTCCGAGCCCCTGCCCGTGTCTGTGCCCGTGTTCGTGCCTATGTCTGTTTCGAGGCCCGGTTGTGGTTCTGGTTCGGCCAGTCGGACTGACAGCGGGGTGCCGGCCCGGTTGTCCACCCGTACTCGGGGGCCGGTCACCAACCCCAGGTGGTGGGCGGCCTGGGCGCAGGCGACCGCGCCGCTGCCGCACGACAGCGTCTCGGTCTCGTTGCCCCGCTCGTAGGTGCGCACCCGCAGGCCGTCCGGGGTGACCTGGGCCAGACAGACGCTGGTGCCGGCCGGCTGGAAGTGCGGGTGGTGGCGCACTGTGCGCCCGATGGCGTTCGCGTCGTACGCGTCGACGTCGGCCACGAACGCCACCGCGTACTCGGTGCCGGTGTCCAGCCAGTGGTAGTCGAGCCCGTCGATGGTCACCGGGCCGGACACCGCCCCTGACGTCGGCGCGGACACCTCAAGCAGTTCGCCCACCGGGCGCGCCACCAGGCTGTGCAGCCGGTCCCGGCCGGCGAACTCCACGGCCAGCGGGGTCGGCGCGCCCTGCGCGATGGCGTACCTGGCCGCGCACCGCACGCCGTTGCCGCACATGCGTGCCACGGAACCGTCCGGGTTGATCACCGTGGCGCCGATCCGGCCGACCCCCAGCGAGCGCACCACCACCACACCGTCGGCACCCACCCCCTCGTGCGCCGGGCACACGTGCCGGGCGAAGGCGGCCAGATGGTCAGGCGGCGGCTGGTGGTCGACGTCCAGTACGAGGAAGTCGTTGCCGGCCGCCACCAGCTTCGTGAACGCGATCGTGCGCCCGGCCCCGGCCCCGTCACCCGAACCCGCTGCCGCCTTCACATCCACCGGCGCACCCTCACCCACCGGCACACTCTCACGCACCGGCACACCCACACCCTCACCCACGTCCTCACTCGGCATGCCGGACGACCTTCTCGTAGTACGGGTAGTGGTGGGCGTAGAAGGCGCGCAGGGTGGCGTTGTTGTCCACCGTGTCGGCGTAGGTGTTGCCCCGGTCGACCAGCCCGCTGCTGCCGATGGCGTCCAGGTGCCAGGCGCGGTGCCGCTGCCACTCGGCGCGGTCCTGCGGACGCCAGGACAGTGCCTCGGGCAGGAACGGCAGACCGACGTGGTCGCAGAAGCCCCGTACGACGGCTTCGGGCTCGTCGACCAGCCGCTCCGCGCGCAGTACCAGCGGCTGCCGCCCACTGGCCGCCCGCACCAGCTCGAACAGTTCGTGCAGCCGCTCGAAGCCGATCTCGGGGCTGGTCACCGTCGGCTTCATCGCGTAGTGCGAGGCGATCGTCGGGCGCGGATGGCGGACGATGAAGGTGTGCCAGAACGCGGCCAACGCCTGTGGCTGGTCGAAGACGTACGGATAGCGCTGGTCCAGCACCTCCTTCACGAACACCGGTCGTTCCTGGCCCAACTCCGCGAGTCTGTCGACCAGTTCGGGCCCGGAGTCGACGGCGGATTCGCCGCCGCCCGGCTGTGGGACGGTGGCCGCGCCGGTCTCGGCCAGCGCCAGCCACGGTTCGTGCAGCACCGTCACGTCGCCGCGCTCCAGCATCATCCGGGAGAACGCCGTCGACCGCGAACGCGAGTGCGCCCACAGACAGATCACCGTCATCGTGGCCCCCTCTCCGGCCGGTGCGCCACCGGGCGGGCCGGCCGCCCGGCAACCGCCTCGGCCCGCCTCGCCCGGATGAACCGGACCGTCTGGCTCACCCGAACCACCCGGCTCGCCCGGACCGTCCGCGCCGCTCGAACCACCCGGCTCACCCGGACCACCAGGCCGGTTCGCGGTCCCAGCGGTGCGCCCGCAGCCTGGCCACCAGTTCGTCGTCGAGCGGCCGGCCGTCGCTCACCGCCAGGTTGGACCGTACGTGCGCCAACTGCCGCATTCCGGGGATGACCGTGGTGACCGCCGGGTGCTGGAGGACGAAGCGCAGCGCGAGCTCCGGCAGCGGCATCCCCTCGGGCACGTCCTTCTTCACCCGCTCGGCCCGCTCGACGCTCGGCAGCAGGTTCTCCGGGCCGAAGTAGGTGGCCCGCCAGTCCTCCTCCGGCCAGGTGCTGTCGGCGGTCACCGCACCGGTCAGCGTGCCCTCGTCGAACGGCACCCGGGCGATGATGGCAACCCCGTGCCGCTGCGCCCGCTCGAACAGCTCGTCCTCGGGTGCCTGGTCGAAGACGTTGTAGATCACCTGCACCGCGTCGACCAGCCCGGTGTCCAGGGCGGCCAGGCAGTTCGCCGGCTCCCAGCGGTTGACGGAGAGGCCGAAGCCGGCCACCAACCCCTCGTCCTTCAGCCGGGCCACCGCCTCCTGCCAGCGGGGATCGTCCGCCCACCGGTCCTCCCAGCCGTGCAGTTGCAGCAGGTCGATCCGGTCCACGCCCAGGTTGTCCAGGCTGCGCCGGGTGTAGTCAAGGATGTGATCGGTCGGGAAGACGTCGTCCAGCGTGTCGTCGGGGCCCGGCGGCCACTGCCGGTTCTTCGGCGGGACCTTCGTCGCCACCCGCAGCTCCCGCCCCCGGTTCCGGCGCAGCGCCGCCCCCAGCAGCAGTTCGCTCACGCCCCTGCCGTACGCCCAGGCGGTGTCGAAGAACGTACAGCCCTGCTCGATCGCCTCGTCCAGGCACTGCGGCGCCAACTCGTAGTCAGCCCCGGCCGCGAACCCGCCGGGGCCACCGGCGATGCCCCACATCCCGTAGCCGATCTCACTGACCTGCCACCCGAGGCGGCCCATCGTGCGATAGCGCATGTACGCCCTGCTCCCCTTGTTCGGTGGTGCGCTGATGTGTTCCGTCGTGTGCTGTCGTGTTCCGCGCGGTGGTCGTCGTGCGGGCCCGCGCCGGTCAGCCGGCTGCCCCTCGCGGGGTGGCGTCTGCGCCGCCTTCGGTGTGGCCAGGGCCCCGGGTGTCTCCGACGGTTCCGGCATCCGCGGTCGATGCGGTCGGCGGGCTCGGTGTGGTCGGTGGGACCACTGCGGGAGGTTCGCCCAGTAGGGGAGGTTCGGCCCGTACGGTCGGTTCGGCCCGTACGGCCTGTACGGCCTGCGTACCTCCCGCGTCCGGCGCGGGCCCGCGTGGCGCCACGTCGTCGGTCTGCTGCGCGAGCCGGCGGCGGTAGGCGGCCACTGGTTCGTCCAGTGAACCGTCGTTCAGGCCCCACCGCCGCTCGGCACCGCGGCAGGCGTCGCTGCGGTAGTGGCGCGGATTGTCGGTCAGCAACTCCTCGAACGCGACGCGGAGTTCGTCTTCGTCGGCGTGGTCCGGGTCGGGCAGCAGCGCCGCCAGGGCGGCCGACTCCCGACCGCCGTCCGTGGCCTCCTTGCGCAGCAGGGCGAGGAAATCGGCGCACGGCACCGGCTGCGGCGCCGCGGGCAGTTCCGTCAGCAGCGTGCCGAAGTCCACGCTGGCCGGGTGCAGCAGATGCAGGTCCGTGCCCCACACGGACCGGTCCCGCACCGCGTGGACGATCCGGCGCGCCGCGTAGTCGGCCGGCGTGTAGTCGGACACCATCTGCGCCGCGGGCCGCACCCCGAGCCGTGCCACCGCGGTGAGCAGCAGGTGCGTCAGCGCCGCGGGGTTGGCCAGCCCCGAAGCGGTGGCCGGCATCACCTCGCCCAGGCGCAGCACGGTCACCGTGGCGCCCTGCCGCCGGGCCGCGGCCACCTGCTGCTCGGCCACCCACTTGGAGCGGTTGTAGCCACCCGGCGGCGCCGGTACCCGCCGCAGGTCACAACCCTCGGGCACGCCGGCTGGGTGGTCGGCCCTGGCGCCCTGGAGCGCGGCGAGCGTGGAGACGTGGTGCAGCGGTACGGGCCGTCCCTCGCCGGCCAGGCCCAGCAGCTCGGCCACGCCCAGCACATTGGCCCGCCGGTGCGCGCGGTAGTCGAAGAGGAAGTTGACCAGCGCCCCGCAATGCAACACCAGGTCGGGCCCGTGCGCGAGGTCGCGCCGGACCTGGGCGGCGAGCCCGAGCCCCGGCAGCGCCAGATCGGCCGCGTACGCCCGTAGCCGGTCGGCGAACTCCGGCCGCCACAAGCCGCGTTCGCGGAGTGAACCGACCACCCGTTCGCCGGCCCGCGCGTCGCTGCCGGCCCTGACCAGGCAGACCACCTCGGTGTCGGCTGCGGTGGCCAACCATTCGTGCACCACCTGTGCGCCGACGAACCCGGTCGCCCCGGTGACCAGGACCGTACGCGGCTCCCCGGCGTCGGCCGCCGCGGCCCGTACCGGCGGGAGCGGCGTGAGCGCGTCGCGCGCCAGTAGTTCTTCCTCCCGCTCGTGCACCGCCCCGTCCGCGCGGTAGGTCTCGGCGAGCAGCGTCAGCCGCGCCGCGGTCGGCTGGTCGAACACGTCCTGGGCACACAGTTGCGGCAGGTCGAACCCGGCCCGTACCGCGTTCACCACCGACAGCGCCGTGAGTGAGTCCCCGCCGCTGTCGAAGAAGTGGTCGTCGGGGTCGAGTCGCGGCAGGTTCAGCGCGGCGCGCATCGCCCACAGCACCCGGCCGCCCAGCTCGTCGGGGGCCGCCCCCTCCACCGTTTCCGCGGCCTCCGCAGCCACCCGCCGGTCCAGCACGTGGGCCAGCTCCCGCAGATCGGTCTTGCCGTTGTCTCCCAGCGGCATCCGCGGCAGCAGCAGCACCCGCCGCGGCACGCTGGTGCGGGGCAGCGTGCCGCGCAGATGGGCGAGCACCTCATCGACCCCGGCGCCGTCGGCGCAGACCGCGAACAGCGCGAGCCACCGGCCCGGGCCCGCCGCCCCCTCCCGCGCGTGCTCGGCCACCAGCGCCTCGGCCTGCACCACGCCCGGACAGCTCTCGGCCGCCGCCTTCACCTCACCCAACTCGATCCGTACGCCGCCGATCTTCACCTGGGCGTCCTTGCGGCCCGCGCAGAACAGCCGGCCCTGCTCGTCCATCGACCCCAGGTCACCGGTGAGGTAGAGCCGGTCGGTGGGGACCAGATCGGGGAAGGGGTTGGGCACGAACGCCGCGGCGGTGGCCGCCGGAGCGCCCAGATAGCCCGCGCCCAGACAGGCACCCCCGATGGCGATCTCCCCGGTGTGGCCCGCCGGCAGCGCCTCCAACCGCTCGTTCACGATCACCGCGGCGCAGTTGTCGATCGGCCGCCCCACCGGCACCGTGTCGCGATCGGCCGCCGACATCGGATGGAAGGCCATCCCGATGGACGCCTCGGTCGGACCGTAGCCGTTGGTGACGTGCAGGTCGGGCAGGAGAGAGGTGAGCCGGCGCACGGTACGCGGGTTGACGGGCTCGCTGCCGACGATCAGCCAGCGCAGCGAGGCGAGCGCGGCCAGCGCGTCGGGGTCGTCCTCGACGGTGGCGACCAGCGCGTTGAAGACGCTGGAGACGAAGTCGGCGGCGGTGATCCGGTGGGCGCTGATGGTGGTGATGGTGCGGCGCAGGTCGAGGAAGTCGGTGTGCACCGGCAGCACGGTGCGCCCGCCCTCGGTCAGCGGCCACAGCAACTGCCACAGCGAGGAGTCGAAGGTGTGCCGGCTGTTCTGGAGGACCACTTCGTCGCCGGTGGCGTGGAAGTAGCGGGACATGAAGCGGAACCGGTTGGCGAGCCCGCCGTGCACGTTGATCGCGCACTTGGGGGTGCCGGTGGTCCCCGAGGTGAAGAACCCGTAGATCGCTTCGGACGGGTCGAATTCCACCGCCCGGCGGCCGGCCGCGGTCGGCAGCCGCTCCACCGGCGGCACCCGCACCGCCAGCGCCCGGTGCGCCGGCGGCACCTGCCGCGGGTCGGCGCAGAGCACGGCCCGCGGCGCGAGCAGGGCGAGCGCCACCGCAAGCCGCTCGGTCGGCCAGGCCGCGTCGACCGGTACGAACACGGCCCCCAGCTTCATCAACGCCAGGAGTGTGACGGGGAGTTCGAGGCTGTTGCCGAGGGCGACCGGTACCACGTCGCCGCGGCGCAGCCCGCGCCCGGCGAGCTCGTCGGCGAGGCCACCGGCCAGTGCGTCGAGCGTCCGGTAGGACAGCGTCCTGCCGTCGTGGGTGACCGCGGGCCGGTCGGGGAAGCGGTCGGCCGCCGCCTCGATCATCGCGGGCACGGACTGGAACCCGGCCCGGCCCCGTGACGGGCCGTCCCCGGGCTGGTCAACGAACGTGTGCATGCTTCCCCCTCGGACGCGGGCCGGGCTCGGTGGCCGGCCGACGGCGTGGGCCTGACGGTGTTGTCAGCGCCGGGGTAGTGCCTGTTCGAGATCCGCGATGATGTGCTCCACGTCGACCGTGTAGCCGCACGCCAGGCGCACGGTGCTGCGGTCCACGCCGATGTCCCGGAGGCCGGCGTCGTCGTACTCGAAGTACGTGAAGAACGTGCTCTGCTCGACGAGCGTCTGTGGCGCCCCGAAGTTCGACGCCATGTAGGGGATCTGAAGCCGGTCGACGACCGCGGCCGTCTCCTGCTCGGTCAGGCCGAGTTCGAAGGTGACCACCCCGCCGTGCCCGGCGAGGTAGTGCTCGGCCAGCTTGTGGTGGGGGTGACTGGGCAGGCCGGTGTAGTAGACCTGGCTCACCCTGGGGTGGGCCTCCAGGTACGAGGCGACGGCCAGGCCCTGGGCGTTGACCCGCTCCATCCGCAGTGGCAGCGTGTCCAGGCTGCGGCGCAGCAGAAAGGCCGTGTGCGGGTCGGCGACCGCGCCGGTGGTGTCGCGGTACCAGCGGACCCGCTCCACCAGGTCCTGCCGGCCGGACAGCACGCCGGCCACGATGTCACCGTGGCCGCTGAGGTACTTGGTGGCGCTGAACAGGACCAGGTCCACGCCCCAGCGCAGGGCGTGGAAGTTGGGTGGCGGGGCGAAGGAACCGTCGAGCGTGATCACGGTGTCAGGGCCGACGGCCGCCCGCACCTGCTCGACGTCGATGAGGTACATGTGTGGAGAGGACGGCATCTCCAGGTGGACCAGCCCCACCCGGTCGGCGAGTTGGGCCAGCCGCTGCACGAAGGCGCTGGGGTCCCGGATCGAGATCTCGTGCACCCGCACGCCGAACTTCGGCAGGATCTCCTTGAACACGTTGCGCACCTGGCGGTACGACTCCGCGGGCAGCACCACCTCGCTGTCCGCCGACAGCAGCGCGAGGAAGGTGGTGAAGTGGGCCGCCATTCCGGAGGAGAACAGCAGCGAGGACTCCGCTCCGGACAGCTCGTTCAGCCGGCGCTCCACGTCCAGCCAGGTCGGGTTGGAGTAGCGCCCGTACCGACCGGCGGGTTCCGACTTCTCGTGCAGGCCGGTCCTGACGTGTTCCGCGTGGTCGAAGTAGTAGGAAGCGCTGTAGTACACCGGTGGCAGAACACTGTTGACGTATGCGTCAGGCGCTCTTTCCCGCGTCATGTTGGCTCCTCGCCCATCGGACGCTGAACTTTTAGCATCAGACAGCACCCGCTCCCGCTCCGTCAAGTATGCGCTGTGCATGGGTTGTTGGGCCCGCTTGCGGTGTGATCGGGGCGCTTGTCGGGACCCTCCGATCAAGCCAGGTAGAGCTTGCCGCGGGCGGGCGGAACGTGGCGATTGCGCACCACCCACACACGGTGCACACAGATGGGAGTGGCGGGTTGCCGGATATCGGTGCCGATGCTGTCAACGCGGGGTGATCGGTGGTCCGTTCGGGCATCCGCCCGGTGTGTCTTGGTGCGGTGTGGTGCGGTGCGAGGTGGTTTGGTCTGGCGGCCGGGGCCGGGCCGGAATGGGTGGTGGTTGTGTGGTGGGTGGTCGGGCAAGGCGGTCGGCGCAGTGGGTGGGCAAGGCGGGTGCGTAAGGCAAGTGCGCGGGGTGGGTGGGCCGTCGCGGCGGCCACCCGTCCGGTGTCGGGTCCGGTGCTACGCGTCACCCCCGGGGCGTCGGCCCTCCGGCATCACGCCGCGTGCGTCCGTCGGATCGGTGGGTGCGGCGTGCGCGGGGGCTGCGTCTGCCCGGTCTGCGTCTGCCGGGTCCGGGGCCGTGGTTTCCCCGGTGGTGAGGTACGCGCGGAGCGGCCCCGGGTCGTTGACGCGGGTCCGCTGGAACACCAGGTATCCCTCGCCGTCGCGCGGCGGGCGGGTCCAGGAGCGGCTGACGAACGTGGGCAGCCGCCCGTACCGGATGGCGTGCCGGGGGAGGGTGACGTCGAACTCGTCGGCCAGCGCTGCCAGCAGTGCCCGTTCGGCCGCGACCGTTGCGGCCCGGTCGGTCGGTTGGGCCGGGTCGCCGAAGAACCGGGCCGGGGCCAGCGCCGGCGGTATCTCGCCGCTCGCCCGGACCTCGCCGGCCAGATAGGTGAACGCGTACTGCTCGACGCCGTCCGCCGCCACCGAGACGTGGCAGAAAGCCTCCTCCCCGCGCTGCGCATGCAGCCCGCTCCACACCACCACCGCCCGGGTGCCCGTACTGGCGGCTGCTGCCGGGGAGACGAAGCGGGGGTGGTGGAATCCGGTGGGGTCGCCGTCGAAGGCGAAGCTCCAGCCGGCCCCGGCCCGGCCGACCGCCATCAGCGCCCGGTCGGCGAAGGACGAGAACTCCTGGAGATCGGCCCGGGCATCCCGGTACGCCTCCTGTCGGTGCAGGGGCACGGAGAGCCGGGCCCCGACCCCGAGCCCGGCAGCCCAGCCGTCCTCGTCCCCGAGCCCGGCAGCCCAGCCGCCCTCGTCCCCGAGCGCGGAAGACCCGCCGTCCGCACCTCCGAGCCCGGAATCCCCGGTGTCCCCACCCCCGTCCTCGGAAGCCCGGCCGTCACCGCCAAGGCCACCGTCGCCCCCGCCAACCCCACCGTCGTCCGCGGCCCCGTCGGCGAGGCGTCCGGGCATCTCATCCGGTGCCACCCCCTCCACCAGGACGAACCGGTAGGGCGTCGGCTCCTCGTGCGGTTCGGAGTCCGCGAGCCAGTCCAGGCCGTCGTGGTCGAGCCCGGGCGTCGGCGGCGGGGCGACGCCCGTCTGCCCGCCCCGCGGCGTGGCCAGCAACTCGCGGCCCCGCTCCACCGTCCACAGCGGCCCGAGCAGCGGATCCGCCAGCCAGCCGAGCGGAACGATCTGGTCCGGCCCCACCGGCTCCCACTGCGGCAGCGCCGCCCGCAGCATCCGCCAGGCGCCGTCCGTGTCCGCCTCCCGCGCGAGCGCCCGCGCCCGCTCGACCGCCACCCCGAACGGCCCGGCGGCGGTGTAGCAGTACGTCAGCTTCCGCACCTCGTCCAGGGTGGCGTACGCCAGGGACACCAGGTCGTCGTCGGCGCCGCCGAGCGAATACGTGAGGGTGGAGTCGTCGCCGTACGAGTGCTCCGCGTAGTCGGCGACCAGGGGCGGCAGCACCTCCGACGCGTACCGCGCATCGGCTGCCAGTCCGTCGAAGGACACCTGGTAGGTCTCCCCGAGCAGCCGGCGGATCTGGTCGCCTAGCCCGGTGGCCAGCGGTCTGCCGTACTCCTTGGCCTCGTCCAGCATCCGCAGGGCCTGCTGCCAGTCGCCGCGCAGGGCCGTGAGCCTGGCCTCTGCCACCTGGTCGTCCAACCGGCGCGTCGTGTCGTTGGCGAACTCTGGGGCCGCCTCGTCGCCGTCCCCGGACCGCAGACTGTGGAACTCGCGGTACATCTCCTGCATGAAGTCCCAGAAGGTGCCGTGTGGTTGCGGGTCTTCGCAGCGCCAGCTCGCCCAGGAGTAGACGGTCCACTCGCCGTCCTCGTCCACGTCTTCGGGGTCCATGAGGACGTGGACGACATCGGATTCGACGTCGAGTTGGAGCCCGCGGTGCCAGATGTCCACCACCCGCCGCTCCTCGGCGTCGGCGTCCTCGTCCAGGAACTCCGTGAACATCTCGGCGAGCTCCGACTCGTTCTCGTGCCAGTGCGCGTCCGCGGTCCCGGCCAGCAGCCAGACGAATCCGCCGGCGTGTCGCCAGCCGTCGGTGACCTTCAGGAACTCCCGGTAGGACGGCGGGAGCCGGCGGCCGAGGCGCTGCTCAAGGGTGACGACCTGCTCCTCGGTCGCGGGCGGTAACCCCAGCCAGCGGTCCCGGCGGGCGGCCAGGTCGTCCGCGTCCCGCACGTCGTCGTCGGTGAGCGACTCCGCCCACTCCGCGCTCCATCGCAGGAGGAAGGGGCGCCAGTCGAAATGTGTGGTCTCTGTCATGGGGCCGATGTTGCCACCCACCACTGACAGTGGCCGTTCGGCGACCGAGTGCCCTCACCGACGTGAGGGGCGAGTACGCAGGTCAGACATGGTTTCTGGTGGTGCGGGCGGGCCGGTCCGTGCCGGGTCCGGCCGGTCCGGCTCGGCCCCGTGGCGCGGTCGAGCCGCCCGGTTCGGCCTGCCCAGGCCCGGCCCCTGGGTCGGCTGGCAGGGCCGGCGCCGGGGGCCCGTACGCGTACGACACAGCCGGTGTGCCGGGCGCGAGGGCCCGGGCACACCGGCTGCGGTTGGGGCAGGGGACCGTCAGCGGCCCAGGGCCGCCACGCCGGCCTGGGCGAACTTCTCGTCCAGGTCGCCGCTGGGCGCGCCGGCCACGCCGATGCCCGCGATCGGGGCGCCCTTGACGGCGACCGGGGCGCCGCCGCCCAGGAACAGGGTGCCGGGGATGTCCTTCAGGTTCGGCGCGTTCGTCAGCCGCTTGGCCAGCTCCGAGGTGGGGGCGTTCCAGGACACGGCGGTGTACGCCTTCTTGACGGCGGACTCGTAGGACTGCGGGCCGGCGCCGTCGCCGCGCAGCGTCACCACCGTGTTGCCGTTGCGGTCGACGACCGCGACCGACACCCGCTGGTTGTTCTTCTTCGCCTCGTCCAGGGCGGCCTTCGCGGCCTTGGTGGCGGCCTCGACGGTCAGGTGCGTGGACTGGGTGGTGTTGCCCTTGGCCGCGCTGCTGGCGGCGGCCGGGGCGGGGGTGGTCTTCGGGGTCGCGGCGTTGGCGGACAGCGCGCCGAAGGTGCCCGCCGCGAGGGTGGCGGCGACGGCGGTGCCGGTCAGGACGCGGGCGCTGCGGGAAAACTTCTTCATCTCGGGCATCTCCTGCTGCTCGGTGGCTTGCTGTGCTTCCAGCCTGCGGCCACCCACCGCCCCGGGGGCTCGACGGAACGGCTCCACCCCGGGCGCCGGACGGCGGAGCGCGGGGTCATCCGATCGGTTGACCCGGCGGTCGGCACCCTGGCGGACAATGAGGCGATCCGCGCAGGTCCGGGCAGGGTCGGGAGAACCCGAAACAGGGCGTCACCGGCCGGTCAAGTCCGGTTGTCGCAGCGACCGGTACGACCAGTTCCGTGCGGCCGACGGTCGGGAACGGCGGCGCACACCCCGTGCGGCGGCGTACACGCTGCGCGGCGCCGCGGACCGGGAGGCGGCGCGGGGACCGTACGGAAGCAGGGCGAGGGCAGTACCGAGGCGGTGCGGAGGGAGCGCGGAAGGGCAGCACCGTGACCGCGGACGGCAGCGGAGAGACAGCAGAGACGGGCACGGCCGGAGCCACGGCCCAGCCCCCAGACGTACCAGCAAACGACGCAGCAAAGGGCCGCGAGCGCGCGGGACGTGGGTTGCGAGAAGGGAGTAGACGGGGTGAACGGAGCCCCCCGACCACCGCACGGGACCGGCGACGAGGGCCCGACCCCGGGCGGTCCCGCCGGGCCGGACGCCGTGGGCGAGCAGGACGCCCGCTGGCTCTCGGCGGTCATACACGCGGCCTTCTTCCTGCTCCTGGCAGCCTCCCTGACCCGCTACCTCATCCGGCACCCCGGGTCGCCGCACACGGGCTGGATCATCGCGCTCAGCGCGGCCCTCGGCCTGCTCTACACGCTCGGTCCCGCGATGGGTTCGCGGCCCACCCTGCGCAGGCTGCTGTGGCTGGGCGCCGAGGTCGCCGTCTGGGTCGTCCTGGTGGTGCTCGCACCCAGTTTCGGCTGGTGCGCGGTGCCGCTGTTCTACACCGGCCTGCGCACCCTGCCACCGCGCGCGGCGCTCGCCCTGGCCGCGCTGCTGACCGCGTTCATGGTCGCCGCGCAGCAGCGCCTGGTGTCCGGCATCGACCCCAACCTGTTGATCGCGCCGCCCGCGGTCGCCGCGCTGGCCATCGCGGTCTTCGTCCACATGGACCGGCAGGCGGCCCGGCAGCGCGCCCTCATCGACGACCTGGTGCGCACCCGCAGGGAACTGGCCGCGACCGAGCGCCGCGAGGGCATGCTCGCCGAACGCCAGCGGCTCGCCATGGACATCCACGACACGCTCGCGCAGGGCCTGTCCAGCCAGCGGATGCTGTTCCAGGCGGCCGAACGGATCTGGGACACCGAACCGGAGACCGCCCGCGGCCATCTGCGCGCTGCTGCCGCCGTCGCCGAACACAACCTCGCCGAGGCCCGCCGCTTCGTGCACGACCTGGCCCCCGCCGACCTCACCGCGGGCGGCTCGCTGCCGGCCGCGCTGCGGCTGCTCGCCGACCGCGAGTCCACCGCCGACCTGGCCGTACGCTGCCGGGTCGAAGGGACGGAGACCGCGCTGCCCGCGCGGGTCGAGTCGGCCCTGTTGCGCATCGCACAGGGCGCGCTGGCCAACGTCCGCGAACACGCCGGCGCCCGCACCGCCCAACTGACCCTCACCTACCTCGGCGACCTGGTCGTGCTCGACGTCGCCGACGACGGCCGGGGCTTCGACCCGGAGGCCGGCCGCGCCCGCGGACTGCGCGGCCACGGGCTGCCCGCCAGTGACGCCCGGGTGCGGCAGTTGGGTGGCACCCTGACGGTCGAGTCCGCGCCCGGCGAGGGCACCGTGCTGTCCGCCGCGATCCCCCTGGAGTACCCATGAGCACCCCCGTCCGTCTGCTGGTCTGCGATGACCACCTCGTCGTCCGCGCGGGGCTGCTCGCCCTGCTCGGCAGCGCCCCCGACATCGAGGTGGTGGGCGAGGCGGGCAACGGCGCGGAAGCCGTCGCGCTGGCCGCGAAGCTCACCCCCGACGTCGTCCTGATGGACCTCCAACTGGGCCCGGGCATCGACGGCATCGAGGCCACCCGGCAGATCGCCGCGACTGGGGTGCGGGTGCTCGTGCTGACGACGTACGACACCGACGCCGACATCACCCGCGCCATCGAGGCGGGCGCCACCGGCTACCTGCTGAAGGCGGAGCGGCCCGAGGAACTGTTCGCCGCCATCCACGCGGCGGCCCAGGGGCGCACCGCGCTCTCCCCGCCGGTCGCGAGCCGGGTGATGGCCCGGATGCGGGCGCCGGGGCCCACGCTCACCTCGCGCGAGTTGGACATCCTGCGCCAATTGGCCCGCGGGCTCGGCAACCGGGAGATCGCCCGCGCCCTGTTCATCTCCGAGGCCACCGTGAAGACCCACCTCGGCCGCATCTACGACAAGCTGGGCGTGGACACGCGCGCGGGCGCGGTAGCCGTCGCCACCGAGCAGCGGCTGCTGTCCTGACGACCGCGGCGGGTGGCCCGGGGCAGGGCCACCCGCCGGGTGCTCAGAGCAGCGCGCCGTCGCGGGCGACCACCCGCCCGCCGTGCACGACCACGTCGCGCTGCGGCATGTCCACCACGATCTGCGGTACGCACCCGCCGCGCAGCAGTACGAAGTCCGCCGGGTCGCCGGGGCGGAACTCCACCCGGTCGAGCCCCAGCACGTCGGCCCCGCCGTGCGTGCCCACGGTGTGGCAGCGGACCAGTTCCTCGTCCAGCCGCGCGCCCGTGATCCACCCCAGGATGTGCGTGCGGTGCAGCATGTCGGCGTTGCCGAACGGGCTCCAGGAGTCGCGTACGCCGTCCGAGCCGAGACCCACCCGCACCCCGTGCTCGTGCAGCGTGGTCAGCGGCAGGAGCAGCGCCGCGCTCGGTGCGACGGTCGTCAGGGCGATGTCCTGCTCGGCCAGGTCGGCGGCGATCGTCTCCAACTCGCCACGGCCGAGGAACGGCAGGCAGAAGACGTGGCTGACGGTCACCTTGCCGCGCAGGGACAGCGCCTTGGTGCGCTCGATGATGGCGCGCAGCACGCGCACGCCCTTCTCGTCCCGGTCGTGCAGGTGGATGTCGACGCCCACGCCGTAGCGGTCGGCGAGGCCGAAGACGAGGTCGAGCTGTTCGACGAGCGCGTGGTCGAAGCTGATCGGGTCGATGCCGCCGACCTGGTCGACCAGGCCGCCCCGCGCGGCGTCCGCCAGCAGCTTCGAGGTGCCGGGGGTGCGCACCACGCCGTGCTGCGGAAAGCCCACGATCTGCACGTCCAGCGCGTGCGCGAGCCGTTCACGGGCCTCGGCGACCCCTTCGAGCCCCTTCAGCCCGTAGGCCGGGGCCACGTCGACGTGCGCCCGCACCGCCCGGGTACCGCGCGTCACCGCGTGCGCCAGCAACCCGTACGCGCGCTCGCCCACCGGCCGGGGCTGGCTGCGGAACAGCTCCGCGTCCTGCTCGCCGTACTCGGCGATGCCCGACGCGGGCCGGCGGGAGATCCAGTCGCCGCCCCAGGTCGTCTTGTCCGGGTGGATGTGGGCGTCGACGAGACCGGGCAGCGCGAGGCGCCCGCCACCGTCGACGACCTGCGCGTCGGCGGGTGCGGGACGGTCCGTGAAGCGCCCGTCGACCACGGTCAGGTCCACGGGGGCGCCGGTGCCGAGCGGGCGTACGTTCCGGAAGACGACCGCCTTGGCCGGCTTGTGTCGGGCCTCGCTGTCCGTGGCCGTGGCGGCGGGGCCGGCCGGGCTGGCCGGGTCTGCCGGGCCTGCCTGGTCGGTCCGGCCGCCGGGCACGCGCGGGGTGTCCGCGGCGCCAACGGACGCGGAGAGCGCGGCGCCGGCGCCCGCGAGCGCGGCGGCGCCGACGAGGGCGCGTCGGCGGGACAGGGGAGGAACGGCCATGACGTCTCCTTGCGGGTCGCGGGTGCGGGGCGAAGGTTGTGGGTGCGTGGGTGCGTGGGTGCGTGGGTGTGTGGGTGTGGGCGCGGGGCGGAGGGGTTCGCGTTGGGGGTTGGCTTACGGGCCTCCGGCGCCGGTCCGTGGCTCCGCGCGGGATGCCGGTTGGGTGTGGGGGTACCGACTCGACTCGGGGTACCGGACCCCGCCTCCGAATTTTGTATACCAAGGTGATGGATGGGGCAAGGTGGTGTCGAGCTGGTGTTCAGTTTTATTTGCTTATAAGGGGATAAATCTCTTCGGATGTCGTATCGACTCGTCAGGGCGACGTGCCGGCCGGTCGGGAGGTGGGAGGCAGGTGCGCGGCTTGGTATACAACGAGCCGTCGCCCGGCTGTCACCTTGCCACCCTGCCGATTGGTCGCCGTGCCGCCGTGCTGCCTTGTCGACTGGCTGTCCGACCGTCCGGTTGCCTTGTCGACTGCCCGACTAGCCGTCGCCGAAGAGCGACCGCAGGGCCGCCGCGCGGCTGTCCCGGACGTGCAGCAGGGTGCTGGCCGCCGCCAACTGTGCGTCCCCCGCGGCGATGTGCCGGAACATCTCCGCGTGCTGCGCCCGCATCTGGGCCGACTCCTCACGCATGCCGAAGATCAACTGGAGCTGCCAGCTCAACTGTTCCATGGTGCGTGCAAGGAGCGGGTTGCCGGCCAGGGTGACGATCTGTTCGTGGAACGCCGTGTGCGCGCCGACCTCCCGCTGCCCCTGGTCCGCCGCGGCTGCGTGCTCGGCCCGCGCCAGCAGCGCGCGCAACCGGGCCAGCCCCGCCGGGTCCCCGCCCGCTGCCACCCGGCGGGCGGCCAGCGACGACGCCTGTACGGCCAGCGGCTCCCACACCTCGTACAGGTGGCCCACGTCGGCCCGCTCCAGGGTGCGCACCCGCACCCCGCTGTGCGGCGACAGTTCGAGCAGGCCCTCGGCGGTGAGGGCGCGCAGCGCCTCGCGCACCGGCACCCGGGACATGCGGAGCTCCTCGGCGATCTCGCGCTCGACGAGTCGGGAGCCCATCGGGTAGCGGCGGTCCACGATGCGCTGCCGTACGGCCTCGCGCGCCTGCGCGCCCAACGACACCCGGCCCCCCGCCGGCTCGTCGCCCCCGGCCGCCTTGCTGTCTGCCATTCGCATCGCCCTTTGCGCTCCGTGTCCCCGGCGAGAATACGGCGCCACGCGGTGCGGGCCGCGGACCGACCCCGACCGGATCGCCGCCGTCGGCTGCGGCACCGGGGGCGTCGTCGGGCTGGAACTCGGGCGCGTTGTGGCTCGCCAGCCATGAGCCGGTCCATGGCTTGCATCAGTGCCGCGTGAGCTGCGGGTGTGACGCTCATCGTGCGGCCTCCTCGGACTGGTCACGCATGTGTCTGAGCTGCTCGATCTGCTGTGCACCGCAGCTTTCTGGAGGTTGGTCAAAGGGCGGATGGCCAGCAGTTTCCGGGCGTCACCAATGCCGTTGTCGATCGCCGAGCGGTGCTGGGGCAGTACGCAGGAGTTGGGGCACTTCGCGGGCGCCCGATGTCCGCTCGGATTGCTGGCGCCCCTGGCTATGTCAGGTTCTTGCGCATCAACGTGCACATGGTTTCGTACCGTTTGACCGAGCCCTCTTCGGTCTCCACGTCCCAGGAGTCCAGCTCGCGGCCGTAGGGCCGGTAGCCCAATCGCTCGTAGAGGACTCGGGCTCTGGGGTTGCTCTCCTCCACGCCCAGTTCGGCCACCGCCAGACCACGGGCTGTGATCCGAGCCTCTGCGGAGCTGATCAGCAGGGTGCCGACGCCGCACGACTGAAGCGCAGGATGGACACCGAGCTGCCAGAGCGTGCCAGCACCCCTCTTGAGCACGTAGTCGACGCCGCCGATCGCCACCGGCATGTCCGCGGGCCCGCAAACGGCTAGGTAGTCGACCTCGCCGCGCTCGGCCCGGCGCAACTGCTCGGCGATCTGCCTCACGTGCAGGGCGGAGCCCGACCAGTCGCACGAGGGCAGGTCCTCGTGGGTGAGATCACGCACGGACAGGGAGATCCTGATGTCGGTCACTGTGACCACCTCCAGCGCAAGAGGCTCGACGACAGCCCAGACAGACGCAACACCATTTGGGCAGCCGCCTCGGGGCCGAGTCATCTGCTGCCCGGGCTGCGAGGCTACGGCACCGGCCCCTTCGCCGGCGGGCCGCCTGAACCCGGCGCCCGCCACGTACCCGGGGCCGGCGCGGTCCGTACGCGGTCCGCACGGGGTGCGGCTGCTGAGCGGCGCGGTTGCTGAGCGGCGCGGTCCGTACGCGAATCAGAGTTCGTACGCGGCAAGGTCCGTACGCGACGGGGCCCGGGCAGGTCGGCAGGGTGAACCACCCCCCAGCACACGCCCCGCCATCCCGCACGGTGCGCAAGGCGCAACAACCAGCCGTTCCCCAGGCGCCGTTGACAGTGTCCGGGGCGGGCGTGAGTATCCGTCTCGATCCGCAGACCCAGAGGGGGGTACCACTGTGTCCAGATCGCTTTCCGGCAGACCCGAGGGAGCCGGCGGAACCGGCAGGGCTGGTACGGCTGATGGGGCTGGCAGCGCCGGCAGGTTCGGTGGGGCCGGGGCGTTCGCGCCGCGGCGCCGCACCGTGCTGCTCGGCCTCACCGCGGGGGCGGCCACCGCGCTCACGACCGGGCTGCCGGCTGTCCGTGCGGCCGACGCCCCGTACGAGCCGGTCCTGTACTGGGGCAAGATCCTGGAGGGTGCCGTCAAGGCCGCCGGCGGGGCGCCGGGTCCGGCGGCCCGGGCGGCGGCGATCATGCATCTGGCGATGTACGACGCCGCCAACTCGATCGTGCCCATCGGCCGGCCCTACCTGGTCAAGCAGCCGGTGCTCGGCACCGCATCGCTGAACGCGGCCATCGCCACCGCCGCCTACACCGCACTGCGGGCCCAGTACCCCACGGGCTCCTTCGACGGGAACTACGGCTTCGCCCTGTCGCAGGACAGCAGTTCCCAGGCGGAGAAGGACAAGGGTGTCGCCGTCGGACGGGCGGCGGCGCAGGCGTTGGTGCAGGCCCGGGCGGACGACGGGGCGAGCAACGAGGTGCCGTACACGCCTGACGGGGTGCCCGGCGCCTGGCGCCCGACGGGGTCGCAGGCCGCCATGACGCCGCACTGGGGCCGGGTGACGTCCTTCGGCGGTTCCACTCCGGGCCAGTTCCGCCCGGGCCTGCCCGGCGGCTTCGGCACGTACCAGGACCTGCTGCGCAGCAGCCAGTACGCGGAACAGGTCAACGAGGTGCGGGTGTTCGGCGGGCACTCCAGCACGGCCGTGACGACGGTGGTGCGCACCCAGGAACAGAGCGACATCGGCCGGTTCTGGGCCAACGACCTCGACGGCACGTACAAGCCCACCTCACAGCTCTACCAACACGCGCGGATCATCTCGCGCAAGAAGACGCTGACACCCACCCAGAACGCGCAGTTCTTCGCCGTGCTGTCGATCGCCCTCGCGGACGCGGCGGTCGTCTCCTGGGACGCCAAGTTCAACACGCCGATCGACCTGTGGCGGCCGGTGACCGCGATCAACCTCGCCGCCGACGACGGGAACCCGGCCACCACGCCCGACCCGGCCTGGCGCCCGCTCTCCTCCAACCTGGACGGTTCGGCCTTCACACCCGCCTTCCCCGCCTACATCTCCGGGCACGCCACCTTCGCCGGGGCCTGGGGCGGCGTGTTGCAGACCTACTTCGGGACCGACACCATCGCCTTCAGCGCCACCACCGACAGCGGCACCGTCACCCGGCGGTTCACCACCATCTCGGCTGCCACCAGCGAGAACGCCATCAGCCGGCTCTACCTCGGCGTCCACTACCGGTGGGACGCCGAACAGGGCCTGGCCGCCGGCGAACGCGTCGCCCGACAGGTCACCGACACATTTCTCTGAGCCGCTGATGCATTGAACTAGCGATCCACTGATCCACTGATCCACTGATCCACTGATCCACTGATCCGCTGGTTCGCTGGTGTACTGATTCGCTGATCCACCTCGCGCCACCTCGGCCGGTCGGGACCTGTGCCCGGCCGGCCGTTCGCACGCCCGCGGACCGCGGGGCTGCCCGACGCCCAGGCCGCCCGACCACCCGGCCACGGGGCCCGGAATGCCCGTTTCCGCTGCCCCGAAGCGCAGTGCACACACCGGGGGTTGTCGCCCCTTTTCCTGGCCCCGGGTCAGAATCCCGGTACGCCGCGGGCACGTAACCTGGCCAGTGTCCGACCCGACCGCCGCCCGTCGCAGGCGGCCGGGGCCACCGCCACCGCGCAGGTGCCGACCGGGCCGCGGCGGCCACGCCTACCGCCCCACTCGCGGTCATCTGCTTACCGTACTGATCCGAGATCAGTACGAGATCAGGGAGCCGGGCCGGCTCGCGGGGCTCGGAGCGGCCGGTGCACGGCCGGTTCCACCACACCCCGCGGCCCGTCGTGGACCGACGGCAGGTCGGCGGCTTCTCACCGGTCCCTACGAGAAGCCGACCCCACTCCCGTCCCATCGCGCGCAACCGAAAGTTCCTCGCATGTCACCTCACTCTCCTGGCGACCTTCGTGCCCTGCCCGGGGCCGTCCTTCAGATCGCGGCCTCCGTCCTCCAGACCGACGGCCTGACGATCGACGACAACTTCTACGACCTGGGCGGCACCTCGCTGCACGCCGTGCGGATCTGCGCCCGACTGCGCACCGAGTGGGGCATCGCCGTCGCCCCGCAGGCGCTGTTCGACCACGACACCATCGGCGGCTTCGGTACGGCCGTCGCCATCGCGAACCGTCACCCTGACGGCGAGCGGAACCCCACGACCGGCCTTGCGACCGAGCCCACGGCCGACTCCGCGACCGGTGCCACCACCAACCCCAGCGCCAGCCCTGCGTCCAACCCCGCGAACTCCCACCCGTACACACCCTCCCGCGCCCCGGCCCCGCCACACCACCCGGTCGAGCAACGGCAACCGCCGTCGCACGAGATACGCACCGAAGGGGAGCGGCTCGACACCCGGCTCATCCACGAGGCCGTGAGCCGCCAGGCGCTGCTGCGTCCGGATGCCACCGCCCTGGTCAGCGGCGCCGAGCGGATCAGCTACCGGCGGCTGGACGCGCTCGCCGAGGGGTACGCCGCCGCCCTGAAGGACCTGGGGGTAGGCCCTGGGCACGTGGTGCCGGTCGTGCTGCCGCGCTCGCCGCGGCTGGTCCTCGTCCTGCTCGCGGTCCTCAAGTGCGGCGCCGCCTACGCGGCCCTCGATCCCCGCTGGCCGGCGGCGCGCATCGCCGCGGTCACCGGGGCCCTCGACACACCGGTCGTGGTCACCCGCACGCCGGGCCCGTGCGCCTGGGACCCGGACGCCTGGGACCCGGACGCTTTCCGTCGGGATGCGGCAGCGGCGCGGCCCGCCCGTACGGTGCCGGTCGCGGTGGCGCACACGGCGCCGGCCGCGGTGTTCTTCACCTCGGGCAGCACCGGGACGCCCAAGGGTGTGGTGGCGCCGCACCAGGCCACCACCCGGCTCTTCGCGACGGCCGACTTCGCCGACTTCGGTCCTGGCCGGGTCATGCCGCAGGCCGCGCCCGCCTCCTGGGACGCGTTCGGCCTCGAACTGTGGGGCATGCTCACCACCGGCGGCACCTCGGTGCTGGTGACCGGGGACTATCTACTCCCGGCCGACCTGCGGGAACTGACGGCGGGCGAGGGTGTGGACACCCTCTGGCTCACCGCCAGCCTGTTCAACCTCTTCGTCGACGAGGACCCAGCCTGTTTCACCGGCCTCACCCAGGTCCTCACCGGCGGCGAACGCCTCTCCACCACCCATGCCCGCGCCTTCCTGACGGCCCACCCTGACATCCGGCTGGTCAACGGTTACGGCCCGGTCGAAAGCTGTGTCTTCGTTACCGCGCACACCGTCACCCCGGCCGACTGCGAGCGCCCCGAGGGCATTCCGGTCGGCCGGCCCGTACCCGGTACGACCGTGCACCTGCTGGCCGGGGACACGCCGCTGGGCGCCGGGGCCGAGGGCGAGATCTGTGCCGCAGGCACCGGCCTGGCCACCGGCTACCTGGGTGACGAACCGGCCACCGCCGCCTCATTCGTCACCCTGGCGATCGACGGTGCCCCGACCAGGCTCTACCACACCGGCGACCGGGGGAGGCTGGACGAGGACGGAGTGCTGCACTTCCTCGGCCGCACCGACCGACAGGTGAAGATCGCCGGCCACCGGGTCGAGCCCGCCGAGGTGGAGGCCGCGGCCCGGCGGCTGCCCGCCGTACGGGACTGCGCCGTGGTCCCGGTGCCGCGGCCCGACGGCGGCCACGAGCGGCTGGTGCTCTTCTACACGCCCGCAGCTCCGTCCACTGGTGCGCCCAACGCCACGGTCGCTGCTCCGGAAGCCGGCGCGCCCGGCGGCCCCCTGAGCAACCCCGGGGGCGACCCGCCGGGCGACGACGCCGAGGCGGTGCGCGCGGCGCTGGCGGCCGTCCTGCCCCCCTACCTCCTGCCGACCAGCGTCCACCGGCGCCGGGCGCTGCCGCGCACCCCGAACGGCAAGCTCGACCACGCCGCGCTGCTGCACGACCTCAGCGCGCCTGCGTCCGCACCCACGCCCGTACCCGCACCCACGCCCGTACCCGCTTCGGCCCGGACCACCGGCGGCGACACGTCCGCCGTGCCCCGTGCGCCCGCCGCCGCGCCCGACGCCCCGCGCACCTTCCCCCTGTCCTACGAACAGGAGTCGATCTGGCTCAACGACCTTGTCCAGGAAGGGACTTCGCGCTATCTGGAGTCCTGGGTCAACACGCTGCGCGGCCCGTTGGACGTGGACGCCGTACAGCGTGCCCTGGACGGCATCGTGGCGCGACACGAGAGCCTGCGCAGCCGGCTGGTGCTGCTGGACGGCAGGCCGGTGCAGCAGGTCGGCGACCCGATGCCGGTCCCGCTCACCGTCCGGGACGTCACCCGTGAGGGGTTGGACGCCGCACTGCACGCGGCCGTGTCGGCCGCGTCCCGACCGATCGCCCTCGACCGGCCGCCGCTGCTCAGGGCGGTGCTGTTGCGCATCACGGACGAGACGCGGGCGGACGAGAAGGTGGGTGAGAAGGCGGACGAGGGACGGTCAGGCACTGAAACAGGTGACGAAACAGGTGAGGGACGGCCGGGCGGGGAGCCGGGTGGTGAAGCCGTGCTCGCCGTGTGTGTGCACCACGCGGTGATCGACGGCTGGTGCTTCAGCCTGTTCGACCGCGAGTTCAGCGCGCTCTACCGGCAGGCCGTGGGCGCGGACCACCCGCCGCTGCCCGGGCCCCGCCTGCAACTCGGCCCGTACGCGACTGCCCGGCGTACGGGCGGTGCAGCGGCTCGGGCCGCTGCGCTCGCCTGGTGGGAACGGCACCTCGCGGACGCGCCCGAGGAGTCGACCTTCCCGACCGACCGGCCGCGCCCCGCCGTACTCGGCGCCGGCGGCGACCGCATCGAGTTCGCCATCGATGCCGAACTGGGGCGCGACGTCCGGGCGCTCGGCCGGCGACTGCGTACCACCCCGTTCGCGGTGCTGGCCGCCGCGCTCGCCGTGCTGCTCGGGCGGCACACCGGCCAGCAGGACATGGTGCTCGGCACCCCGATCTCCCGCCGCGACGACCCCGGGACGGTCGACATGGTCGCCTGCCTGGCCGATGTGCTGCCACTGCGCCTGGCCGCCGCGCCCGACGCGTCCTTCCTGGAGGTCGTCGCCGGCGCCAAGGAAGCGACCTGGTCGGCCGTGCGGCACAAGGACGCGCCGTACAGCCATCTGGTGCGCGCGCTGGGTGTGTCGCGAACGCTGAGCCGCTTCCCGCTGTTCCAGGTCGTCTTCACGCTGGACGACGCCCCCGCGCCGCACGTGGACCTGCCGGGCGTGGTCGCCGAGCGCCGCTACGTGCACTCCGGGACCGCCAAGTACGACTCCTTCCTCCACTTCATCCCGGACGGGGACGGCTACCGCGGGCTGTGGGAGTTCGCCACCGACCTGTTCGACGCGGCCACCGTGCACCGTCTCGCCGCACGCCTGCGCACCCTCCTCGCCGCGGCCGTCGCCGAACCGGATTGCCCGGTAGGGGAGTTGGAGCTGCTGCCGAGGCAGGAGCAGGACCGCATCGAGAGCTGGGAGCGGACCGCGCCGGCCGCTGGGACCGAGACCGCGCCGGCCGCCGGGACCGCACCGGCCGTCGGGACCGCACCGGCCGTCGGGGCCGGTGTCCTCGCGCACGAGGGGTTCCGGTGGTGGGCCCGGCGGCATCCCGACACCCCCGCCGTCCGCTGGCGCGGGCGCGACCTCACGTACGGGGAACTCGACCGCCGCTCGGACGCGGTCGCCGCGCACCTGGTCGACCAGGGGTGGGAACGCACCCCCATCGGCGTCTGCGTGGAACGCTCCTTCGACCTGCCGGTGGCCGTGCTCGGCGTGCTCAAGGCCGGCGGCGCGTACGTACCCATCGACCCGGCCTATCCGGCCGAGCGGACCGCCTTCATCACCGAGGACAGCGGCGTCAAGGTGGTCATCACCCAGCGGTCGCTGGCCGGTCGTACGCACCTTCCGGCCGGCACCGCGCACTGTCTCATCGACGAGGTGCCCGCCACCGGGAGCGACCCCCGCACCCCGGTCACCGGCGACGACCTCGCCTACCTGATGTACACCTCGGGCTCCACCGGCCGCCCCAAGGGCGTCGCCATGCCGCACGGGCCACTTGCCAACCTGCTGGCCTGGCAGGCAGACCGCTCCGCCGCCAGCCACGGCACCCGTACCCTCCAGTTCACCTCCCTCAGCTTCGACGTCGCCTTTCAGGAACTCTTCAGCACCTGGGGCACCGGCGGCACGCTCGTCCTGGTCGATGACGAGGTCAGGAAGAACCCCGCGGAACTGCTCGACCTCATCGACGCCGAGCGCGTCCAGCGGCTCTTCCTGCCGTTCGTGGCGCTCCAACAACTGGTGGAGTACGCCGGCGCCACCGACCGCCGCTGCCCCACCCTCACCGAGGTCATCACCGCCGGCGAGCAACTGCACGCCACACCGGCGCTGCGCCGCTTCTTCGCCGAGCTGAGCACGGCCACCCTGGACAACCAGTACGGACCGTCGGAGACCCATGTGGTGACCGCCGAACTGCTGCCACCCGATCCGTCCACCTGGCCTCAACTGCCCGCCATCGGCAGGCCGTTGACCGGGGCGCGAATACGCCTGCTGGACAGGAGGCTGCGCCCGGTTCCGATCGGCGCGGTGGGGGAGCTCTGCGTGGCGGGCCCGGTGCTCGCCCGCGGCTACCTGGGCCGCCCCGAGCTGACCGAGCAGAAGTTCCTCCGCGCCGAAGGGGGTCGGCTCTACCGGACGGGGGACCTGGCCAGACATCTGCCCGACGGGCGCATCCAGTGGTGCGGACGCGCCGACGACCAGGTCAAGATCCGCGGTCACCGGGTGGAGACGGGCGAGGTGGAGGCGGCGCTACGGGCCGTGCCCGGCGTCGCGGACGCCGTGGTGGTGGCGCACGATCCGGGTGGCGGCACGGGCAACCTGCTCATCGGCTACTACCTGGCCGGCCCGCAGGCCCCGGCGCCGGCCACGGTCGTCGCCGCGCTGCGCAGCCGGCTACCGGACGCCATGGTGCCCACGCACTGCATCGCCCTGCCCGACTTCCCGCTGACCGCCAGCGGCAAGACCGACCGGGCCGCGCTGGCCACCCGCAGGCCCCAGGCCCCCGCCGCCGCGCCCACCGACTTGCCAGGCACGCCGAAGGAACGGCACGTTGCGCTGATCTGGTCCGGGCTGCTCGGCCTGGAGGGCATCGGCGTCCACGACGACTTCTTCGCACTGGGCGGCAACTCGCTGCTCGCCACCCGCCTGGTGCTGGCCCTGCGCACGGAGCTCGGTGCCTCCGTGCCGCTGCGGGCCGTGTTCACCACACCGACCGTCGCGGGCCTTGCCCGGCTGCTCGACGACACCGGTGCGCCGTCCGCGCAGACGCCGGACCTGGCGGCCGAGGTGCGCCTGGCCCCGGACATCGTGCCGGCCGCCGTGGTCGACACGGTGGCCGAGACGCCCCGGCAACTCCTGCTCACCGGCGCCACCGGCTTCCTCGGCGCCTTCCTGCTGCGCGACCTGCTGCTACGGACCGAAGCCCACGTGTACTGCCTGGTCCGCGGAGAGGACCGGGCCCACGCCACCGACAGGCTGTGGACCACCTTGCGGCGGTACGGGTTGGCCGACGGGCTGCCGCGTGAGCGCACCACGGTGCTGATCGGCGACCTCGCGAAGCCTCAACTCGGGCTGACAGATAGGGAGTTCGACCGACTGGCGCGTACCGTGGACGCCGTCTACCACCCGGGGGCCGCGGTCAACCTGGTGTTCTCGTACGCCCAGTTGCGCGACGCCAATGTGCGCGGCACCGAAGAGGTGCTGCGGCTGGCCGCGCGGCACCGCACGGTGCCGGTCCACCATGTCTCGACCGTCGGCGTGTTCGCTGCTGGTGCTGGTGCTGGTGCTGGTGCTGGTGCCGGCGAGCGGTCGGTCGACGCCGGGCATCCGATCGGCCCGGCCGCCGCCCTGGAACACGGCTACACCCAGAGCAAGTGGGTGGCCGAGGGGCTGATCGAAGAGGCCAGGGCGCGCGGGCTGCCGGTCTCCGTCTACCGGCCCACCCGGATCTTCGGCGACTCGATATCGGGTGCCTGCCAGTCGGGCGACTTCCTCTGGCTGCTGCTCAAGGCGTGCATCCAGGCGGGGGCGGCGCCCGCCGGGGTGGACACCGCGTTCGACCTGGCGCCGGTGGACTACGTCAGCGGGGCCGTCGTCACCCTCTCCCGACAGCCGCAGGCCACCTCCGGCACCTTCCATCTGGCGGCAGGCCGCCTGACCCGCCTCGACGTGGTGGTCGGCTGGCTGCGCGGGGCTGGCTACCGCCTCGTCGACGTCACCCCGTCACAGTGGTTGCAGCGCATCCAGGCCGACCCGGACAATGCCGCCTTCCCGCTGCTCAGCACCCTGGCGGCGGAGACGGAGGACGGCGGGTCCGAGGGCGGCATCCACTTCGACACCACGGCCACCCGACAGGCACTCGCGGGCACCGGCGTCGACTGCCCGCCGGTGAACGAGGAACTGTTCGCCCGCTATCTGGAGTACTTCGTGCGCACCGGCTTCCTGCCCGGCCCGGCGGGGGCCTGATCCCGGTGGAGACCTGATCCGGTGCGGGGCTGGCCAGGTGCGGACCTGACGGGGTGGGAGCCCGACGGGTGAGTGACCTCCCGCGGTGTGCTGATGGCCGTGGGTTGGTGGCCGTCGGGCGCGTCGACACAGCCGCCGGCAGGGGGTGGCCGTCAAGTGGCCAGCCCCTGCCGGCCGTTGTGCGTCCGGAGGCGCATGGGGCGGCCTCGGGCTTGGCGTCTGCCTGTACCCATCGAGGCTTGCGGCCGGGCCCGAGCGCCGTCCCGTGGCACATATAACCCGCGAGTCCGTGACACAACGTGACGAGCCGGGGCGCATTGCCCGAGGCCGTGGAGATCGGCGGGTGCTTGCATTCACTCCGCGTAGTTGTTTAGGTTAGCCTTACCTATCGAGCGGGGGGTGTGGGGACATGCGAGGCGGGGGACCGGGCCGACCGGTCGTAGTGGCGTACGGCGGGGCACCGGCGCGTTCATCGGCCGCACCGGCCGGGGCGCGTACGGCAGTCGACGTGCCGCGTACGGCAGTCGGCGCCGGCCGGCACCGTGCGATGCCCGCCACCGGAGTGCGGGCCCCGACGGTCGGCGCTGGCGCCGACCGCATCCGCCATCACGACCCGTACGCGGCGCCAGTCGGCCACATCCGACTGCGTCGGAGCCCCTCCCGCACCACCGCACTCCCCGCGCCACCGGCGCCGACCTCCGCAGGAGCCATGCGATGAACCACCCCTCGCCGCCCGACCCCGAGCGCCCGGGCGCGATAGGGCCGCGCGAGCATGTCGGGCCCGCGCCGCGCGGCACCCGGGACCGGTTCGGTCCCACGTCGGTACGCGGCGAGCGGCGCAGCAACCGGAGCCGTGCCGCCACCGCGCCGCGACCCGAGTGGGCCCGCCACGCGACCCTTCTGACGGGAGGTCGGGCATGACGCGGGAGGACTTCCGGGACCGCCACCTGGAGCGAATAGCCCAGGTCAGGGCCGGTCGACAGGGTGAGAAGGTGGCCTATCCGATCCGGATCAGGCAGGCCGAGGTGGTACGCACCGCGCCGGTCGGCACCGGGCTGCTGCGGGTGACCCTGGGCGGCCCAGGCACCGCGGGGTTCGAGGCGCACTCGCCCGACGAACACGTCAAACTGCTCTTCCCGGAGCCCGACGGGACGCTGCGGCTGCCCGAACCGAACGGCCTGGTGCTGAACTGGCCGCGGCCGTCGCCCACCTCGCGCGAGTACACGGTGCGCCGGTACGACCCGGCCACCGGCGAGATCGACATCGACGTCGCCCCGCACGAGGGCGGCCTCGCATCGGCGTGGGCGGAGCGGGCCAGGCCCGGCGACGTCATCCACGTGGCGGGCCCGCCCGGCGGCCTGATCGTCCCGCACAGCTACGACCGCTACCTCCTCGCGGGCGACATCACCGCACTGCCCGCGCTGGCCCGCTGGCTGGAGGAGTTGCCCGCGACCGCCCGCGGCTGGGCGTTCGTCGAAGTCGCCGACGCCACCCAACAGATCCCCCTGACCGCGCCCGCCGGCATTGAGGTGCACTGGCTGCACCGCGGCGAGCGCCCGCCGGGTACCGGCGACGCCCTCGCCCGGGCCGTGACCGCGGTGACCGTGCCGCCCGGCGAACGGCTCTACCTGTGGGCCGCGGGCGAGGCCGGCCAGATCAAGCCACTGCGCCGGTGGGCCCGCGACGTCCTCGGCCTGGACCGGGCCGACCACGACATCACCGGCTATTGGAAGCGGGGCGTCGCCGACTTCGACGACGACCACTGATCTGCGGACGCGCGGGCTGTGTGGGTGGCCCGGCGGTCGGGTGGAGGGACGGCGGGGGGAGCCGAACGGGTGGCCCGGCGGGCCGATAGTGGCCCCGTCGTCGGTGTCCCGGGCCGACACACCCCATCACCCCACGGGTGCGTCCCCGCCCCGCCGGCACACCCGGCCACTCCGCCGGCACACCCCGGCGCGTCCCCGCCAACACACCCAACAACGGTCCCCCTGGCACACCCCGGAGAACCGCCACCCCGCCCCCGCACAAGCCCCACACGCACGACGGCCCGGACGCGCCCGCAACCCCGGCACACCCGGAACCCCGCCGCGCCCGAAAGTCCAAGCCACCCGGCACCCCGAACAACCCGGCACCCCCGAAATCCCCCGAAACGCACACCGAGGAGTACCCCATGTCCCTTCGTAGAACCTCCTGCCTGGCAGGTGCCGTGGCGCTCGCCCTGGCCCTGACCGGGTGCGGTTCCTCCGACGGCAAGTCGGGCGGTGCGCAGGGCAAGACCCGGGTGTTTGCGGCCGACAACGGCAAGATCACCATCCCGGAGAAGCCCAAGCGCGTGGTGGCCACCGGCTACGCCGTGCCCGCCCTGATCGAAGCCGAAGCGCCGCTGGTGGGCATCTCGTCGTGGAAGCGCGGCGAGCCCCTGATGAACGAGCAGGACCTCGCCACGTACAAGAAACTCCCCAAGATCGCCGGCGAGTTGGCAACCGAGACCAACTACGAGGCCATCGCCGAGGCCAAGCCCGACCTGATCGTCATCGGCGTGCCGGCCCCCGTACTCGGCGACATCGACGTCAAGCGGCTTGAGTCCATCGCCCCGGTGGTGGCGATCGGCCCGACCGTGCCGAACATGTGGCGCAAGCAGTCCCACCAGCAGGCCGACGCCGCCGGCGCGCTCACCAAGTTCGACGCCGTGAAGAAGGCGTACGAGGACAAGGCCGCCGCGCTCGCCGCCAAGTACAAGGCCGTGCTGCCGCAGCTCAAGGCGGGCCACGTCGGCTCGTACGGCGAGGCGGCCAAGGGCACCTTCCAGCGCGAGTTCAGCGACTCCTGGGGCACCAACATCGCCCAGGACCTCGGCGTCACCTACTACGGCCAGGTCAAGAAGAAGGGCCCGGGCTCGCAGTCGGTCAGCGAGTACCCCTCGATCGAGGAACTCCCCGCCTCGCTCCGCGACGCCGACGTCATCACCTACTCCGTGAAGCCCGACGGCAGCCTCCCCGAGTCCGTCAAGTACGTCATGGACTCGAAGCTGTGGAAGACCCTGCCCGCCGTCAAGGCGGGCAAGACCTTCCCGCTCCGCTACACCGAGGCCGCCACCTACGGGCAGGCCGTGAAGACGCTGGACGCGGTCGACACCGCACTCGCGCCGCTGCTGAAGCGGTGACCACCGCAGGCCCGGTGCCCGGTGCGAAGGCGGCGGCCGGGCGGGCCCGGTCGCTGCCCCAACTCGGCCTGCTGATCGGCGGGTTGGCGCTGCTGGCGGCCGTCGCCCTCCTCAGCATCGGCATCGGTGCCCGCGCGGTGCCGCCGGTCGAGGTGCTGCGCGCCCTGTTCGCCTACCGCGGCACCGAAGAACACGTGATCGTCCGCGACGTACGGGCGCCCCGCGCGCTGCTCGCCATCGCCGTGGGCGCCGCCCTGGCCGTGGCGGGCGCGCTCATCCAGACGACCGTTCGCAACCCGCTGGCCGAACCCGGCATCCTCGGCGTCACCGCCGGCGCCGGGTTCGCCATCACCCTCGGCGCCGGGTTCGGCCTCGCCGCCGGGCAGGGCGGCCAGTTGGGGTGGGCGATCGTCGGCTCGGTGATCGCGGCACTGCTGGTCGCGGCGGTCGGACGGGGATCGCCGCTGCGCCTGGTGCTCACCGGCGTGGCCCTGACCGCGGTACTGAACGGCGTCGGCCTCGGCCTGCGCCTGACGCACCCGGAGGTCTTCGACGTCTACCGCTTCTGGTCGGTCGGCTCCCTCGCCGCCCGCGAACAGGCGCCGCTGGCCGTCCCGCTGACCGCCATCGGCCTGTCCCTGCTCGGCGCGCTGCTGCTCAGCCGGTCGCTCAACGCCCTGGCGCTCGGCGAGAACGTCGCCCAGACGCTCGGCGCTGGCGTGGGCCGGGTGCGCGCCCTGGCGCTGCTGCTGATCACCGTGCTCAGCGGGGCCGCGACGGCCATCGCCGGGCCGATCCTGTTCGTCGGCCTGATCGTGCCGCACCTGGTGCGCAGACCCGCCGCGGGTTCCGTGCCCTGGCTGATCCTCTACACCATGGTCCTCGGCCCGATCCTGCTGCTCGTCGCCGACATCGGCTCGCGCGTGCTGCTGCCGACCGGCGAGGTGCCGGTGGCCATCGTGACCGCCTTCCTCGGCGGCCCGATGCTGATCTGGGCCGTCCGCCGCTACGGAGCGGGGTCACTGTGAACGCGTACGACACACAAGGCGCGCAGCCACGGCGGCTGCGCGGCGCACGCGGGCCCGGCGCGCTCGGCCTGCACATCGGGCGCCGCACTCTGGTGCTCACCGCGGTGATGACCATGCTGCTGCTCGGCCTGTCCCTGCTGGGACTGTGTTACGGGGCCTCCTGGGCCACCCCGGGCGAGGTGTTCGCCGCGCTGAGCGGGGCGGAGCCCTCCGTGGTGATCTCCGAGTGGCGGCTGCCGCGGGTACTGTCCGGCCTGGTCTTCGGCGCCGCGCTCGGCGTGGCCGGGGCGGTCTTCCAGAACCTCACCCGCAACCCGATGGGCAGCCCCGACGTGATCGGTCTCGACGCCGGCGCGTACACCGGCGCCCTGGTCGCCCTCACCGTGCTGTCCGGCACCTCCGCGCAACTCGCCGTCGGCTCCGTGCTCGGCGGGCTGCTGGTGGCCGCCGTGATCTACGCGCTCTCCTTCGACCGGGGCTTTTCCGGGCTGCGCCTGGTCGTCATCGGCATCGCCCTGAACGCGATGATGACCGCGGTCAACTCCTGGATCGTGCTCCGCGCCGACCTGGAGGTGGCGATCGCCGCCGTCGGCTGGAGCGCGGGTTCCCTCAACGGCATCGGCTGGGAAGACGTGGGCATCGCCTTCCCGGTGATCGCCGTGCTGCTCGCCCTGATGGCCACCCAGGCGCACGCCATGCACCAGGCCGCGCTCGGCGACTCCGTCGCCGCCACCACCGGCGTCGGCCTGGCCCGGCTGCGCCTGCTGATGGTGCTGGTCGGCGTCGGCTGCACCGCCACCGTGACCGCCGTCGCCGGACCCATCGCGTTCATCGCGCTGGCCGCACCGCAGATCGGCCGCCGCCTCGCCGGCGCGGCCGGCGTACCGCTACTGCCGGCCGCCCTGACCGGGGCCGTGCTGCTGCTCGGCGCCGACCTGCTCGCCCAGATGCTGCTGGCGCCGGTCGCGCTCCCCGTCGGCGTGGTGAGCACCGCGATCGGTGGTTGTTATCTGATCTGGCTGCTGACCAAGGAGGTGAGGCGGGCGTGAGCGCACGCCTGACGGCGCGGGACATCACCCTGCGCTACGGAGACCGCGTGGTGTCCACCGGGCTGAGCATCGACGTCCCCGACGCCGCGTTCACCGCCATCGTGGGCCCCAACGGCTGCGGCAAGTCCACCCTGCTGCGCGCCTGCGTCAGGTTGCTGCGCCCGACCGCGGGACGCGTGGAACTCGAAGGGCGCGAGGTCGGCGACTATCCGGCCAAGGCGCTGGCCAAGCAACTCGGCTTCCTGCCGCAGGACCCGCAGGCGCCCGAGGACATCAAGGTGCGGCAACTGGTGGGCCGGGGCCGCTTCCCCTACCAGTCGTTCCTGGCCCTGTGGTCGAAGGAGGACGAGACGGCCGTCACCGACGCGATGGCCGCCGCGGGCGTCACCGACCTCGCCGACCGATCGGTGCAGGAACTCTCCGGCGGCCAGCGCCAGCGGGTGTGGATGGCCATGGTGCTCGCCCAGCAGACGCCGCACCTGCTGCTCGACGAACCCACGTCCTTCCTGGACATCACCCACCAGTACCAACTCCTCGGCCTGCTGGCCGAACTGCGCGACCAGGGCCGTACGGTCATCGCCGTACTCCACGACATCAACCAGGCGTGCCGGTACGCCGACCACCTCATCGCCATGAAGGACGGCCGGGTGGTCGCCGAGGGCGACCCCACGGACATCGTGGACGCCGAGCTGATCCAGGACGTCTTCGGACTGCCGAGCGTCATCGTCCCCGACCCGGTGGCGGGCACGCCCATGGTCGTTCCCACCCTGTGAGGAGAGCATCGTGCGCACAGTTGGTCCGAACGGCTCGGGCGACCCGGGCGACCCGGATGGACCGGGCGATCCGGACGGCGTGAACGAGCTTGGTGGGTTGGATGCCCCCGACGGGCCTGGCAGGTTGGAAGACCCGCACGAGCCAGGTGGGTTGGAGGCACCACACGAGCCAGGTGGGTCGAAGGTATCGGACAGGGCCGATGGGTTGGAGACGCCGGACGGTCCCGGTGGGTTGGAAGTCCCACGCGAGTCGGGTGGGCTGGAAGTCCCGTGCAGAACGGGCGAGTTGGAGGTTCCGGACGTACCGGCTGCGCGGTCCGCGCCGGCCGAACGGGCCGTGCCAGCCATACCGACAGCGGAGACCGGACCAGCCGCCCCAGCACCCGGGGCCACACCAGCAGCCGGGGCCACCCCGGGCGCACCGTCGACCGGGCCTGCTCCGCCGCCTGCCCGAGTCGACGCGTCCTTGTTGCGGATCGCGTTCATCCTGGTGCTCGGCACCTTCATGGCCACGATCGACGCGACCATCGTCAGCGTCGGCATCGACACCCTGACGGACGAGTTCGACGCCTCCCTCACCGAGATCCAGTGGGTCACCACCGCCTATCTGCTGGCCGTGGTGGCCGCCGTGCCCGCGTCCGGCTGGCTGGCCGACCGGTACGGCGGCCGGCGCACCTGGCTCGCCGCCGTGGGGGTGTTCCTGCTGGGTTCGGCGCTGTGCGCACTGGCCTGGTCGGCCACCAGCCTCATCGCCTTCCGCGTACTCCAGGGCCTCGGCGGTGGCCTGCTGCCCGCAACCGGCCAGGCGCTCCTGGCCCGCATCGCGGGCCCCACCCGCACCGGTCGGGTGATCAGCATCGTGGCGGTCGTCCCGATGCTGTCGCCGGTGCTCGGGCCGCTGGCCGGCGGCTCGCTGCTGGCCGCGGCCTCCTGGCCGTGGCTGTTCCTGATCAACCTGCCGATCGGGGCGGTCGCGGTACTGCTCGCCCGGCGGTACGTACCCGAGGTGCCGCCCGCACAGCGGCGCGCACCGTTCGACCTCCGCGGGGCCGTGCTGCTCTCGCCGGGGCTCGCCGTCTTCGTCTTCGGGCTGACCGAGGTCGCGCACGGGCGAAGGCTCCCGGCGACGGTCGGCATCGTGGCCGGGCTCGCCATGCTCGTCGGGTTCACCGTGCACGGCCTGCGCACCCGCGGCACGCCGCTGGTCGACCCGCGCCTGTTCACCCGGCCGCCGTTCGGCGCCGCCGCCCTCGCCCTCCTGGTGCTGGGTGCTTCGGTGTTCGGCACGATGTTCCTGCTCCCGCTGTACTTCCAGACCGGGCGCGGCCTCTCCGCCTGGCAGGCCGGACTGTTGCTCGCCCCGCAGGGCCTCGGCGCCGCGGCCGGGGCGGTGCTGGTCAACCGCACCATCGACCGGGTGGCGCCCCGCACCCTGGTGGTGGGTGGCATCGGACTGATCCTGGTGGGCACGTTCCCGTTCACCCAACTCGGCCACGAGCCGTCCGACACGGTGATCGCCGCGGCGCTCGCCGTACGCGGCATCGGCATGGCCATGGTGGGCGCGCCGGTTATGAACATCGTCTACAGCCGCATCGAGCCCACCCAGATACCCCGCGCGGCCGGGGCTCTCAACTTGCTCAACACGGTGGGTGGTTCGGTCGGTACCGCGGTGCTGGCGGTGGTGCTGCAAAGCCGTCTCGACGCCCGGGGCGCCGCCATCGGCTGGGCCTTCGGCGACACCTTCTGGTGGGTGATCGGCTGCTGCCTGCTCGCCGCGACCGGAGCCACCCGGCTGCCGCACACCCAGGCCAAGCGCAGATGACCGCCGGCGCCCTGGCACGGTCCCACCCCGCTCCGTAGGGCCCGTGAGGCCCGTGAGGCGAAAAGGCGGGGGGGGGGGGGGGGGGGGGGGGGGGGGGGGGGGGGGGGGGGGGGGGGGGGGGGGGGCGGGGGGGGG
>NZ_JBEHZD010000020.1:0-32291 GCF_040240285.1 Streptomyces sp. HSW2009
CCGCCCCTTTTTTCGGCCGGGGGTGGGGGGGGGGGGGGGGGCCCGCCCCCCCCCCCCCCGCGGGGGGGGGGGGGGGGGGGCGCCGCCGCGCCCCCCCCCCCCCCCCCACCCGCACAGATGCCATCCCGGCCACCCGTATAGATGCCATCCCCGGCCACCGCCGGCCGCTACGCCGGCGCCCACCGGAATGGCCGCCCGCACCGGCCCGCGGCCAGCCGCGCGCCGAACGCCGCAGCTCCGCCGTACGCACGCCGTGAAATCCCCGACGGAGTACGGCAATTACGGAATCGACTGCGAATGCGGCGCACCGGTCGAACTAGGCGCCAAACCCCTTACTGCCGCCCTTCGTCCGCTTCGCCCCGACCCGCAGGTGCACCGGAACGAGGTCAATGGCGGGCTCGGAATAGCCGACCGAAACAATCTTGTCGTCGCGGTAGGTGAAAGAGGTGACGCTGGCCAGCGTGCACTGCCGCTTGCGCGGGTCGTGCCACAGCCGACGCCGCTCCACGAAGCTGCGCACCACCCAGATCGGCAGTTGGTGGCTGACGCAGACCGCCTCGTGCCCGCGGGCCGCGTCCCGCGCCTTCCCGAGCGCGGCCATCATCCGCACCACCTGCTCGATGTACGGCTCGCCCCAGGAGGGCCGGAACGGGTTGGTCAGGTGGCGCCAGTTCGCCGGCTTGCGCAGCGCCCCGTCGCCCACGCCGAAGGTCTTGCCCTCGAAGACGTTCGCCGCCTCGATCAGCCGCTCGTCGGTGGCCAGGTCGAGCCCGTGCGCCTTGGCGATCGGGGTGGCGGTCTCCTGCGCCCGCTCCAGCGGCGAGGCCACCACGTGGGTGACGTCCCGCCCGGCGAGGTGCTCGGCGACCCGGTCGGCCATCTGCCGGCCCAGTTCGGAAAGGTGGTAGCCGGGCCGGCGGCCGTAGAGCACGCCCTCCGGGTTGTGCACCTCGCCGTGGCGCATCAGGTGCACCACGGTGGTCACGCCCTCGCCGCCGCCCACGGCCCGCATGCTGTCGCTGTTCGTCATGGCGTCCATCATTCAGTGGCTTCCGCGGCGGCCTGCGCCGCCCCCGGCAGCGCCGCCGCGATCCGCTCGATCGCGCGCGCGTCGGGCGCCGTGGACACGAACCACGACTCGAACGCCGACGGCGGCAGGTAGACGCCCTGGGCGAGCATCGAGTGGAAGAAGGCGGTGAACCGGTACGCCTGCTGCGCCTTGGCCCCCGCGTAGTCCACGACCGCGTCCGCGTCGGTGAAGAAGACCGAGAACATGTTGCCCGCGACCTGCAACCGGTGCGCCACGCCCGCCTTGTCCAGCGCCTGCGACACCAGCCCGCGCACCTCGCGGGAGACCGCGTCCACCCGCCCGTACGCGGCGTCGTCCAGCAGCCGCAGTTGGGCGATGCCGGCGGCGGTGGCCACCGGGTTCCCGGACAGCGTGCCCGCCTGGTAGACCGGGCCGGCCGGGGCGAGGTGGGCCATCACGTCGGCCCGGCCGCCGAAGGCCGCGGCCGGGAAGCCGCCGCCCATCACCTTGCCGAAGGTCATCAGGTCCGGGCGCACGCCGTCGATCCCGTACCAGCCGGCCTTGGAGACGCGGAAGCCCGTCATCACCTCGTCCGAGACGAACAGCGCGCCGTTGCTCGCGCACAGTTCCTTCAGCCCGGCGTTGAACCCGGGCAGCGGCGGCACCACGCCCATGTTCCCCGGCGACGCCTCGGTGATCACACAGGCGATCTCGCCCGGGTGCGCGGCGAACGCGGCGCGCCCCGCGTCCAGGTCGTTGTACGGGAGGACGACCGTCTCGCCGGCCTGCGCACCGGTCACCCCGGGGGTGTCGGGCAGCCCGAAGGTGGCCACGCCCGAGCCGGCCGCGGCCAGCAGGGCGTCCACGTGGCCGTGGTAGCAGCCGGCGAACTTGATCACCTTGGCGCGGCCGGTGAAGCCGCGCGCCCGCCGGATCGCGGACATGGTGGCCTCGGTCCCGGAGGAGACCAGCCTGACCTGCTCGACGGGGTCGATGCGGGCCACGATCTCCTCCGCGAGCTCCACCTCGCCCTCGCCCGGCGTACCGAAGGAGGTGCCGCGCGCGACGGCCGCCTGCACGGCCGCGATCACCTCGGGGTGGGAGTGGCCGAGGATCATCGGTCCCCAGGAGCACACGAGATCGACATACTCACGCCCGTCCGCGTCCGTCAGGTACGGGCCGGCACCAGACACCATGAATCGGGGCGTACCACCCACGGCGCGGAAGGCGCGCACCGGAGAGTTCACGCCACCGGGTGTCACCACACCAGCGCGATCGAAGAGCGTCTGCGAGACTGGGGCTTCATACGGAAAAGGCACTTGGGTCCTGACCTGCAAAGACGAAGGGAAGGGCGGCGTCGTTACGGCGCGGCCCGGCGGCGGGCGACGGCGCGGGAAAACTCCTCGCTTTCGGCCGGGCGTCAGCCCCCGCGCGTCTGCGAAACTGTGGTTTCGAACGGATAGCTCACACAAGCCATGGTGTCAGAGCCTCATGGGGTCCTGCGGGCGGGCGTTTCACGGCGTCCTCCCGGGGGAGGTCTCTGACACGATGATCGGGTTGCGCGGCCGTGGCCGCGAGTGGTCGGGTGGAGATATTCATAGCGGTGGCGAACTGGGCGAAGGGGCCGATGACCGGGGCCCCGAGCGCCCCGGTGTTCCCCGTGCTGCGGGCCGGCGAGGCCGCGCAGGCCGGGAGAACCGAGACCGAGAAGGTCAGCGGCTCGGCCGCCACCGGCGGAGCGACGCCGACGGGGACAGCAGAGGCGGCCGTATGGGGGTGACGTACAAGTACTTCGGCGCACCCGACGGCGCGACGGCGGCCCGGGTCCCCATTTCGATGCGCCCCGAGGAGCTGGGCGGCGACGAGCTGGGTCACGGCATGTTCACCAAGATCAAGCCGGAGACGATGGCCGCGATGGTGCTCACCGGCATCGAGGGCATACCCCTCCACCAGGTCCCCCCACTGGAACTCGTCGTCCTCCACCCGGACTACGCGGTGGTCAAGCTCCCCATGACGGTCGTCGACCCGCTGCGCGGCGTGGGCGAGGAAGCGGTCGGCGCCGCGGCCGTCATCTGGTCCACGGTCCCCGACCGCGGCGGCCCCCGCGACGCGTACTCGGTCTACCAGTTGCTCCACCAGTGGCAGGACTTCTCGCACCGGCTGCACGAGGCGGGCCACCAGGCGTACTGCTTGGTGTGGCCGTGAGCTTGGGGTGACCCGTCAGCCCGGGGTAGCACCCGTCAACCCGGGGTGGCGTGGGGCCGGGTGCGGCCCTGAGCCTGGGGTGACCCGTCAGCCCACTGTGGGGGTGCGCCTCGTACGGCTGTGAGCTGGGGCTTTGTACGGCTGTGAGCCGGGGCTTTCGGGAGCTACGCGGTTCGCGGGCGCCGGGCGGAGGCGAGTGGGGCGGGGCCTTCGGGCTCCGCCCTTGGTGTGTGGGGCCCCTTGCCGGGGGGCAGGGCAGCCGAATGCGTGGGCGTGGGGAGGGACGGAAGCGGGGCGGCCGGGCCGGGGGGGGGGGCCCCCCCCCCCCCCCCACCCCCGGGGGCGGGCCCGGGCCACCCACCAACACCCGGGGCGGCCCGGGCCACCCACCGCCGGCCCCGCTCGCCCCGCCCCGCCCCGGCCCGGGTCAGTCCCCGGCGCCCGGCTCAGCTCAGCTCAGCTCAGCTCAGCTCACCACACGCATCTCACGCGACGTGTTGTTGAGCCGCCGGCCACCCGTCTCCGTGCAGGTCACGATGTCCTCGATGCGGACGCCGAACCGGCCGCGCAGATAGATGCCGGGCTCGATCGAGAAGCACATGCCGGGCACCAGCGGCAGGTGTTCGCCCTCCACCAGGTACGGCGGCTCGTGGGTGGTGACGCCGATGCCGTGCCCCACCCGGTGGATGAAGTACTCCCCGTACCCGGCCTCGCTGATCACCCGGCGCGCCACCCGGTCGATCTCCTGGCAGGCCACCCCGGGCCGGACCGCCTCGAACGCCGCCTGTTGCGCCGCCCGCACCGTGTCGTGGACCTTGCGCTCCTCCGCCGTCGGCTCGCCGACGTGCACGGTGCGGGTGGTGTCGGAGCCGTAGCCGTCCTTGAGGCCGCCGAAGTCCATCACCACCATGTCGCCGTCCTCGATGACCCGCTCGCCGGCCGAGTGGTGCGGGCTCGCACCGTTGGGCCCCGAGCCGACGATCGCGAAGTCCACCTGGCTGTGGCCGTGTTCGTGCAGCAGCGCGGACAGGTCGGCGGCGATGTCGCACTCGCGCCGCCCGGCGAAGCGCACCGTACAGATCGCCTCGTACGTGGCGTCCGCCGCCGCCCCGGCCGCCGCGAGGCGCTGCACCTCGTGCGCGTCCTTGACCGCACGCAGCATCGGCAGCACCGCGGTGAGCGAGGCGTACGAGGTGTCCGGCAGGGTGCGCTGAAGGGCCAGCAGGTGCAGCGCCCAGGCGGAGTCGGCGATTCCGTAACGTCCCGTGGGCGGCAGGAGCTTCGCCGCCGCCTCGTACGGGTCGTCCCCGTCGGTCCAGCTCACCAACTCGACCGCACCGGCGCCGACGGCCGCCGCCGCGTCGGGCCGCTCCAGGTCGGGCACCAGCAGACGCGGCTCCCGGTCGGGCGTGATGACGAGGGCGGTCAGCCGCTCGGTCACGGCGGTCACGTGGTATCCGCACAGATGGACCAGGTCGGGCCCGGGCGTGACGATCAGTCCGGCCAGGCCGGCGTCCAACGCGGTACGGCCGGCCCTGGCCATCCGGGCGGCGTAGTCCTCGCGGGTGATGGGCGCGGGCTGGTCAGCGGTGACGGCCATGGCTCTCCTCGGTGCGGGGGTGCAGGAAGTGGCGACAGATGACGAACGCCCTCAGCATCGCTCAGCCCGCCCCGTCCCGCGAGGTGGTTTACGCACCGCGTTTCCCCGCCCCCACCGGGCCTGACCCCGTACGGAACATCGATCCTGCCCGTACCGAAACACCGCACCGGCCCCTCTGACGAAGCACCGGGTCGGGCCCCGTCCGAAGACACCGGGCCCCTCCCCGACCCGCCGCACGCGCTGCGCACTACCACAGCGCCATGCGGTCCGGCCGCCCCGGCACGGGCGCCCGTCGGGCCTACCCCGTCGAGCGGGGTCGGGTCCTCACTCGGGGAAGCCGCGTCCGATCCGTACCGCGGCGTCCACCAGTTCGTTCACGTGCATCCGGCCGGGGCTGCTGGGCATCCGGTTGCCCGGCCAGTACGCGGAGAGCGCGGCGACCACCCGGCCGCCGGGCCCGTACACCGGCGCGGCCACCTCGGCGCCCTCGCGCTTGCGGACGTCGATGCTCTGCGCCCAGCCCTGCCGGCGCACGCTGGAGAGCGTGGCGGCGGTGAACCGGGAGCCGCGCAACATCTCGTGCAGCACCTCGGGCTCCTCCCAGGCGAGCAACACCTGTGAGGTGGGGCCCGCGTTCATCGGGAAGGCCGCGCCGACGGGCACCGAGTCGTACGGGCCCGACGTGTCGTAGGAAGGGGCGGGTGCGGCGGCCACACAGATCCGCAGATTGCCCCGCCGGCGGTAGAGCCTGGCGTTGGCCCCGGTCTGGTCGCGCAGTTCGGCCAGGACCGGATTGGCCACCGTCAACAGCCGGTCCTGGCACGCCTGGACGGCCATCAACCCCAGTCGCGGTCCCAGGATGAACCGCCCGTGCTTGTCTCGGGCCAGCAGGCGCAGCCGTTCCAGCGCGAGCACCAGCCGGTGGGCCGTCGGGCGCTTGAGACCGGTGTCCGCCACCAACCTCGTTAACGAGGCAGGGCCGGCTTCCAGGACCCCCAGCAGCAGTGAGGCCTTGTCGAGGACACCGACCCCACTCAGCGGCTGCTCGGGGGCCAGCGTCTTCTCAGGACTTGTTGTCGTCATGCGTGTTTCTCCTCATCGGACCGGCCCCGCGGTGTGCCGGGACCGTCCACAACCACGGCTTCGTTGCGGATGTCGAGCGTAAACGGGCAGAAGTTCGACGGGACCGGGGGAAGACTGCCGAACTTCCGCCACCGCTGGCGCTCCGGGAGGAGTGGCCACCGGTGGGATTCATCATCCTTAGTTGGCGCGGATTCCAATTCCCACGGACATGTCTATCCGTCCGGCTCGAACACCCGCAATGACCACTACAGGAAGCTGCCAGCCGCACGTGGCACCCAGCAATTTTTTGTCTTTCGAATTTTTGACATGCGCTCAACCTCGGCGGGTGTTATCGACAACGGGCGCTCTCCCCCACACTGCACCCGACCGTCTCCCCCGCCGCAACGGATCGTGTCATCCGCCGTCCCGCGCTACCCCCCTAATTCACCGCGCCCACCCCCATGCGGCGGGCCGCCGGCACCCCTGTGGCCCCGGCCCCTGCCCCCTGCGGCGCCGGCGGCGTGCCCGTATCCGCAGGCCCTCGCACCCGGCCGGTCCACGGCCCGGAGCGCGCCGCCCCTATCACGGCGGGCGGCCGGACGCCTGGGAGTCGGCCAAGCCCGAGGGGGCGTCGGCCCGCCGGTTCCCGCGGTGCGGCCGGCCCTGATGCGGATCGCGCGGGGCCGGTCGCCGGCGGACGCCCGCGGCAACTGCACACCGCGCGGGCCCGGGTGCGGGGCGCGGCGGATGCTGCCGGTGGTGCGGTTCGCGGCGTTCCTGTGGGAACTGTACGAGGCGGCGGCCGGCGCCCTCGCACCGGCCGGGCCGGACGGCCGGTCATCGGTCATCGGCCGTCGACCGGGGCCGCGGGCAGCAGGCCGAGTTCGGCGGCGCGCACCCCGGCCTGGAACCGGGAGTCCGCGCCGAGCAGCGACATCATCTCGGCGACGTAGCGCCGGTAGGTGCGGACGGAGACGGACAGTTCGCGGGCGGCCACCTCGTCCGTGACGCCGAGCCGCATCCACTCCAGGATCTGCCGGAGCATTTCCTTCCGGCTCTGGTCGCTGCTGTCCGGGCGCTCGCCAGCGGCCAACGACTTGCGCCAAATGCCGACGAACAGGGTGCGCAGCGTCTCGATCACGCCCGGGTCGCGGATGGTCGATGCCCGGCGGCCGGCCGCGGCGTCCGCGCAGACCAGCGCCGCCCTGCCGTCCACCACCACGGCCGCGAGCAGCGGCATTCTTGCCACCCTCACCTCCAGCGGAACCGGCCCCCCACAGTGCCGCTGCACGAACTGCCGGTCGAGCGCACCCTGCACACACAACAGCCGGGTGCGTACCGGGCGTTGTGCTGCGCCGTGCGCTGCGTTGTGTCCGGCGCCGTGTCCTGTGCCGTGTCCCGCGCTGTGACCTGTGCCGTGTCCCGGGCTATGACCTGCGCTGTTTCCCGCGCCGCGGGCCGATACGGCGGGCGCGTCCGACGCGGAAGCCGCTGCGTACGGGGCTGTTGCGGGTGGGGCTGTTGCGGGTGGGGCTGCCGCGGCCTGTATCTGCCCGTACGGGCCCTGCGTGGACGAGCCCTGCGGGTATGAACTCTGCCCGTACGAGCCCTGCGCGGACGAGCCCTGCGCGGAGGGAACCGCTCCGTACGAGGCGTCGGATTCGGCCACGGTCCGCGGGGCGGTGGCGCCGCCCGGCGTGCCGTCCTCGGCTCCGGGCGCCGTGCTGCCCTGGGCGCCACCCGAGCGGGGCGCAGACGTCCTGGCCGCGGCGCCGCCGGTGGCCCGTACGGCCTGCTCCGAGAGCCAGTCGTCCAGCGCCGAATAGAGCACCTGGGCATGCCCGGAATCGGCCGCGAGGACCACGTCGACGCTCTCCCGCGCCTCGCCGAAAAGCTTCTTCGCGGTTGCCAGAATGTCATTCTCCTGGCAACCGATCGTCGCCACCCAGGAATTGCGGGACTGCCGGTCCCGATGCTTCATGACGGTGGATTCCACCAGTGCCCGCACCGCGAGCAGTTCCTGCGCTATATCGTCCCCGGCCGGCTGATGACCAGCGCCGACCGTAGCGGGTACGAATTCTCTCAACTCATTCACCCCCGTGAATTTCACCCAATGACCGCCATCCGTCGCCTGCGGTCACGCCGCGCGGCGGGCCGACCGTCAACAGATTTCGACCCGGGCATTTCTCGTGCCTTTCCCGGTGCCGGCGCCCGAACGGGGCCGACGGCGCCGCGCGGGCGGCGCGGGCCCGTGCTCCGGCCGCCGGACGCCGCGCACCGGCCGCGCCCCTCGGCTCGGCCGCGCGCCGCACGCCCGCCGCACGCCGCCGGTCGGTCGGCCGCCCCTGCCGCGTCTCATGCCGGGCCGAGCAGACCGAGTTCGTAGGCCCGAACGCCGGCCTGGAAGCGGGAGTTGGCGCCCACCTCCCGCATGATCGCGGCGACGTGCCGGCGGTAGGTGCGCAGCGAGACCTGGATCTCGCGGGCCGCCACGTCGTCGGTGCGGCCGGCCCGCAGCCGGTCCAGGATCTTGCGCACGGAGTCGGTGCGCAGCCGGTCGGCGAGGCGCAGGTGCTCCCCGATGGGCATCGCGGTGCGCCACGCGGCGGCGAACATCAGGTCGAGGACGCGTACCGAAGCGGGGTCCTCCACCACCGACGCGTACCGGCCCGGGTGGCCGGGGCCGGCGTGGACGAAGGCGGTCTGACCGTCCACGATCACCCCGCCCTGGAGGTCGCCGGTCTCCACCCGCACCTCGTGCCCGGCCAGCCCGCGACGCACCGCGGTGGCCAGCCCCGGCGTCTCCAGCGCCTGGGCCGCACAGAGCACGCGGACGGCGACGCCCCGGCTGCCGGCGGCGGCGAGCTGCTCCAGGAGCGGGGCCAGCGACTGCGCCTGCTCGGGCACGCCGGAGACGATGACGCTCACACCGCGCCTGGCCTGGGCGATCAACTGGTGCACGGTGCGCCGGGCGGCCGGGCCGTCGTCGGCGACCATGACGGCGGCCGGCTGTTCAGCGGTGCGCCGGTGCAGCGTGACGGCCGACTCGATCAACTCGCACACCTGCCGCAGCGCGTGCTCCACCGCATCCGGGTCGCCGCAGGTGGCACCCTCGCCGCCGGCCGTCTCCCGTGCGGCGTACGCGCCACCGGCCGACTCCAGGTCGGCGTACGCGCCGCCGGCCGGCTCCGGATCGGCATACGCGCCGCCCCGCAGCGCCCCGCTCATCCCGTCGAACCCACGCGCGGCCCCGCGCCCACCGGCCCGCCGGGCATCGCCGTGATAGCGGGCGCGGGGGTACGAGCGGGCCGGGTACGGGTCAGCGGGATAGGGGTCGGCGGGGTACGCGTTGCCGGCGTACGGGTCGGCGCCCCGGGGCGCATCCACCTCCGCCACGCGCGGGTCGAACGAGCGCGGACCCACCGGGCGCGGCTGGACCGAACGGATCTCGGGGCCACGCGCATCGGCCCAGGCCAGCCCCGCCCAGGCGCCGTCGGCCTGCCCCGTCGCACCCCGGACACCGGGCACCGAGCGGTCGACGAACTCCAGCGGCGCCGCCTCCGTCCGCCGCGGCCGATCGGCCGGGTGCGCGTACGCGGCCCCGGCGGCCTCCCGCTGCGCGGCGCTCACCGCGCGCCGGCCATTCGGCGCAGTCTTCTCCGGGCCGTCAGATGCGGCACCGCGCAAGCCATCCGGCGCGCCCATCGTTACGGGCAGCGCGCCGCTCGAAGGGGAATCCGCGGAATCGCGCCGGGCATTGCGCGCGGAATACAACCCGGGCGCCGGCTGCTTATCCGCGATATCTGCGTTATCCGCGGACGAATACGAACGGTCTTCCCGCCCGGTCGCCGCGCCCCCGTCCCGCACCCGGCCCGCCGCCTCACCCGGCCGGGTCGGCCGAGCGCCGGTCAGCGCCGCGCGCATCGGTCTACCGAGCGGGTCGGGGGCCGGCTGCGCCGACGGGTTCACGGCCAACGGGGCGGCTATGTCCGGGTTCGGGCGGGTTGGTGGACTCGTCGGTGGGCTCGTATCCGTACTCGGTGCCATCGTCGCCAGTTCTGCCATGACTCCCCCATGCGATGCGCGGCGCAGCCCTCCCGAACGCGTCGAGAACGCTGTGAACACACAGTTGGATCACATCAGTCGCGGTGCCAGAAGATTGGGATGATTGAAAATGCAATTACGGGCTAGCCGATCTCGATCCGACACCACGTCCATCTGTGCGCCACTCGTTCTTCACCCATGAACTTCGCCATGAGTCGGCTTCCTATTGCGGCCCGAAAACCCGACCACTTCATCGCGAGATTAGTTCGCTGGCTGCGACCCAGTCAACGCGCACCAAAAGGCAAAGAAAAGGCAAAGGCGCCGCTGTGTACCGGCTCCGTCACGAGGTTGCCCCGACGGCGCAACGCGTGTGTCAGGAAGCTGCCCCGTACGTCCGAAACGTGCGCCCACCGCCTCCGCTTCGTGAACTCGGCGCACGCACCCGACCACACTCCGCGAACCGCACCGGGAGAACTGTCCGCTTGTGGACAGCCGCGCCACTGGATTGGCAAGTGCGTGTCAGTTACGGAATCCCTACACACCCCCGTCCGATGCCCCGCCGCGCCGATGGCTCAGATCCGCCCGTACGGCCCGCAACGGCGCGCCCGCGCACCGTCCACCACCTGCGGCGCAAGCCCGCCCGCCGGAGCGCCGGCGGCCAGCACACTTGCCACCCCGTCCGCCCGGCCCGGCGAGCCGCGCGGGCGAAGACGCCCACGGCAGTCCGGCAGATGTTCGCCCACCCGCCACCGCCGAGTCACCCCCACCCGGGCCCCCGGCACCGAATCCGCCGCCCCCGTCAGCCGCACCACCCGAGCCACCCCCGCGACTCGTCCCACCGACACCCTGCCCCGCCGAACACCCCCGGCGCCCCGCCGCCCCGGCCGACCGGGCAACCTAGCCGAATCGAGCGGGGCCACCGGCCGGCCCCGAAGTGCCACGACCGACGCGTAGGAGAGGCCCGTGCCCGACCCCGACCCCACCGGCCCCGCACCGAGCCCCCCGCCCCACGACGCCCCACCCACACCCCAGCCACCCCAGCCACCCCAGCCACCCCAGCCATCCGAGCCACCCCAGACCCCACCCACCCCACACGGCGCGCAGTCGGCTGCCGAGTCACCCCCACTGCCTCCCTTCCTACGGCGCCCGCGGCGCGGCACGAAGGGCGAGGTGCTGGCGGTGGTCGCGGCCGGCGGGGCGCTCGGGGCCAGTGCCCGGTACGGGGCGGGGCTGCTGTGGCCCACCGAGCCGGACGCCTTCCCGTGGACCACGTTCGGCATCAACGTCATCGGCTGTGCGCTGATCGGCGTCTTCCTCGTCGTCCTCCAGGAGTCGTGGCAGGCGCCGCCGCTGGTCAGGCCGTTCGTCGCCACCGGCGTGCTCGGCGGCTTCACCACCTTCTCCACGTACGCGGTGGACGTCGAACGCCTCAGCCACGACGGCCGGGCCGCCACCGCCGTCGGCTACCTCCTGCTCACCCCGCTGACGGCACTGACCGCCGTCTGGTGCGCGGTGGCCGCCACCGATCGAGTGCTGGCCGGACGGCGGGCCGCGACATGACCTGGCTACTCGTGATCATCGGCGCGGCGGTGGGCGCCCCACTGCGCTACCTGACCGACCAACAGCTACGGGCCCGCTACGACACGGCCATCCCCTGGGGAACGTTCCTGGTCAACGTGGTGGGCAGCCTGTTGCTCGGGCTGCTCGCCGGCGCCTCGCTGGCCGGTGCGGACGGCTCTCGGGTACAGGCACTGCTCGGCACCGGCCTGTGCGGCGCGCTCACCACGTACTCCACCTTCTCCTACGAGACGCTGCGGCTCGCCGAGACCAGGCACCGGCGGTTCGCCGCCGGCTACGTCGCGAGCACGCTGCTGGCCGGCCTCGGCGCGGCCTTCGCCGGCGCGGCACTGGGGCGCGCGCTATGGGGCTGAGCACCCCCGCCCACACCGCCCCGCCCCGGCGCGCGGCGGCACGGAGGCGGGGGCGGCGCAGTGGGGGTCGCGCGCTCCGCCCAGGTCACGCGGGTCATCTGGGCCCCGCAGCTCACACAGGTCACACAGGTCACACAGGTCACACAGGCGTCATAGGCCCGGCGAGCCTCACCGTCCACGCGGTCCAGGCAGTCCACGCGATCCGCGCGTTCCCCCGGTTCGGGCCCTAACTCGGCGACGCGCCGCCGTCCCCCACGAAGTCCGCCAGCGGGAAGGCCGCCACGTGCGCGGCGGGCCGCGACACGTACAACTGCGCGTGGTAGTAGCCCGCCTCCTCCTTGCCGCGCGGATCGGCGCCGGCCGCCGTCACCGCCGCGAGCGCGTGCCGGCGCTCGGCGTCGTTGGCGAAGCGCCGCTGGACGAAGGTGTGTTCAGGGCCTGCCGTCTCGGTGACGAGGCCGAGGCCGCGCAGGGCCGCCGCGATCGGTTCGTACGCCACCCCGCGCAGCGCGAACGCCGCCAGCCACACCGCGCCGCCCGCGGCCCCGACCAACTGGGCCACGGTGCGGCTGGTCACGTAGCCGATGCCGCCGGTGACCGTGATCAGCCCGGCCCCCGCGACGGCCCGGCGCAGCTCCGGGCCGGGGTCGGCGAGCTCCAGGTTCTCGCTGAACGCCGCATCGAGCAGCCCCACCCGCTTGGCGTACGAGACCGCGCGCCCCGCCGCGTCGAGACCCACCATCGTCACCGCGTCCGGAAGTCTCCGCTCCGCATAGAACTCCCGGTCGCTGTCGATCAGTTGCTCCGTGGTCAGCCGCTCGACCTGCGGGCCGGTGTAGCGCTCGTACAGCTCGTCAAGGGTCACCTTGTGGTTGAGCAGCGCGGCGTTGATCCCGTACGAGCAGCACACGTCGACCACGGTCGGCGGGCGCTCGGCGGGCTGTTCCGCGGGCCGCTCGCCGGAAGCGTCGGCCAGCGCCCGGGCGGCCAGTAGCTGCCGAAAGACCTCTTGTGCGTGCTGGGGAATTTGGTACGCGAGTGGCCGCAGCGTACGGAAGTATCCACGGGGATCAGGCAGGTCATAGATGTCGTCAAACCGGGCCTTGCCGTGCAGTCCGTGATCTGTATTCGCTCGTGTACCAGGCATGGCACCTCGTCTCTCACCCTCGGCAGGCAGCTCCCACCCGCTTCATGGCTAGTGCCTGACGCCAGGCGTGGGAACAGCGCCTTGAGGGTTTCGGCCAGCCGCGCCCGTTGCCCGTACGCAAAGAACGCCGCACCCACGACCTTCGCACCCCCGCGCCCCCGCCGCACTCCCACCCACCGTCGCCACCGCCGGCGACCAGCACGGACGACACACCCTCCGCACACCGCCACCCCCACCCCACCCCGGCGACCCCCACCCTTCACCCCGCACCACCCCACCCGGAGCGAAACGACGTGACTTCGCCCCCCGGACAGGGGTAGGAATGCCCCTCCACGGTGTGCCACGAGCCTGGATTATGAAGGGTTTTGCCTGGCATGGGCATGGATTCTTGGGTTGCGTACGAGGATTTCCCTCTACGTCGTGACACACCCACCCATCCGGCGCCACCGGCCGACCGCCCCGTTGCCCCAGCAACTGACGCCCCGGCGCCCCGCGACACCCCAGCATCCGGCCCGGCGATCAACCGAGCAACCCTACGAGCTGACGCCCCCACGAGCCGCCCAGCACCCCAGCCACCCCAACAACCAACCCAACACCCAACCCGACCCGCCCAACTCACCCAACTCGCTCAGCCCACCCAGCCCACCCAGCCCACTCAATCCACCACCGCCGCCACGGCCTCGATCTCCACCAACTGATCGTCATAGCCGAGCACCGTGACCCCGAACAGCGTGCTCGGCACGTCATGCTCGCCGAACCCGTCCCTGACCACCTGCCATGCAGCCACCAGATCGGCCTGTTGCTGCGAGGCGACGAGCACCCGGGTGCTGATCACGTCCGTCAGCGTCGCCCCCGCGTCCGCCAGCGCGGTCCGCAGGTTCGCCAGCGCCTGCGCGGCCTGCCCCGCATAGTCGTCCACGGCGGCCGTACTGCCGTCGGCGAGCAGCGGGCACGCCCCGGCCAGAAAGATCAGCCGCGCCTCGGCGGGCGCGGTGGCGGCGTACGCGTACTCGGCGACGCCGGACAGAGAAGCGGAACGAATGAGCGTAACGGCACGGGCCATGACGTACTCCTGGTCAAACGGTGCGGAGCACGACGGTCGAGAGCTGAAGTGGAACGGGCAGCCCGACACGGAAGGGGCTGGCCAGCACCGAAGAAGCGCCCGGCACTGAAGAGGCGCCCGTCCATCAGCCCCGCGCGCGGGGCGCCGCCCACGGCTCGTCCGAGCGCGCCGGGCAGGAAGGGGTTCCCGGCGCGCCCCACCACGAGATCCCCCCGGGGCGGACGCGGCGGCCCGTCCCGACGGGTCCCGCAGCACGGGCCGGCCGGACGGCGGGTGGCGTTGCGGTGCGCCACCAGCGCGCTCGACGCGGCGCACGGACAGCGGGCACGACACGACGTACGAACGGAAGGACAACTGCCGGCAGCCTGCCACGCCCACCCACCCCGAAGCGAACGAGTTTTCCCACCCGCCCCCGGGCGCCTCCACGCCACACGCCCCACCAACACCTCCCTTATGCAACAAGGCTGTTGATGACATTCGACGCGCCCTCAGCTCCCTCCCGGCGCGGCCTCCCCCAGGACAGGCACAGCGGCCTCCCGCACTCGGGCGCGGAACCAGCGGTGCGCGTGGTCGGCCGCGTTCCGCGGGTGCCAGGCCATCCCGATCTCCACCGGAGGCAGGTCGAGCGGCAGCGCAAACGTCCGCAACCCCAGCGCCGCGGTGGTCTCCGGGAGCCAGCCGGCGAGGGTGATCGACACCAGGTCGCTGTTCCTGACCAGCATCATCGCGCTGGTGTGGCTGGGCACGACGATGGCCACCCGGCGCCGCAGGCCCTGCCGGGCGAGCGCGGCATCGATCGGCCCCTGCCGCTTGCCCAGCCGGGAGACCCCGATGTGATCGGCCTCGGCGAACCGGCGCGCATCGATCGGCCCGTCGAACAGCGGATGCCCCGCCCGCGCCACGGCCAGCATCGACGCCTCGCCCAGGGCCTCGGTCCTGGTCTCCGGATCGAGGTGCTCCAGCACGCCCAGTTCCAGGTCGGCGACCCCCTGCCGCAGCGCCGGCCCGCCCTCCAGCGCCTCCGCCAGGAACACCACGTCCACCTGTGGCGCCTCGGCCTGCACCCGATCGGCCAACGGGCCGGCGAGCCCGGTCAGCAACAGGTCCCCGGTCTGCACGGTGAACGTGCGCTGCAAGCCCGCCACATCAAACCCGGCCGACGCCCGGAACAGCGCGTCCGACCGGCGCACCAGCGCACTCACCTCGTCCCGCAACTCCAGCGCCCGCGGCGTGGGAACCATCGCCTGACCTGCCCGTACGAGCAGCGGGTCGCCGGCGGCCCGACGCAGCTTGGCGAGCATCCGGCTGGCAGCGGCCGGCGAGGTGCCGAGCCGCTCGGCGGCCCGGGTCACGCTGTTCTCCTGCAACAGCACGTCCAGCGCCCGCAACAGGTTCAGGTCCACGCCGACCCCTCCGATCCGCCTCGCCCCGGCCGCTGCACTGGCCGGTCCGCACGCCGGCCGCCGCACCAGCGGGGCGACCTCTCGACTCCGGGTAATTCCACTCAGCGCAACAATACGATGCCCATCTTTGCATTGCTGACAACTGGGCCACCGTCGAGAGTGGAGGCGTCCGCAACCGGGCGGCAGACCACCTCATGGGAGTACTTCGTGCAACACCAGTCCCCGCGCGCCGAGTTGGCCGGCGACGTACTGGCCGTCGTCAGCCAGAGCGGCCCCACCGTGTCCTTCTTCGACGCAGCAACCGACCGCCTCCTGGACACCGTGGAGGTGCTGGCCGAGCCGCACGAACTGTGCTTCGACCCCACCCAGCGCCTGCTGTGGTGCAGCAGCGCGTACCACTCGGGCTACTACCACGCGCACAGCGGCCAGCGCACCGAACTCACCGTCATCGACGCCGACACCCGCCGCGTGGTGGAGGTCATCGACCTCGCCCCCGAACACGGCCCGCACGGCCTCGCGTTGGACACCGCACGCGGCCGGCTCTACGTCAGCGTCGAGGGCTCGGCCGACCGCCCCGGCGGCGTGGTGGTGATCGACACCGCGACGCGCCGCCCCATCGGCCGCATCGACACCGAGGCCCCCGGCCCACACTGGTTCATCATCGACCCCACCGGCACAAAGGGTTACGCCAGCAACAAGGAAGCGCCCTACGTCTCCGTGGTCGACCTCGAACGCGGCGTCCTGACCAGCAAGATCGAGGTCCCCGGCAGCGAGGGCATAGCCTGCTCGCCCGACGGCTCCCAGGTCTTCGTCGCCGCCCCCTACGCGGCCTTCACCACCCAGGCCACACCCCCCGAGTCCCGCCCCGCGACCGGCATCCGCGTCATCGACACCCACACGGACACCATCACCGCCACCCTCCCCACCGACCACGTCGTCCTCCCGGTCCACACGACGGGTACGGGCGCGGGTACGGGTATAGGCGCGGACGCGCGCACGGGTACGGGTACGGGTACGGGTACGGGTACGGGTACGCCCAACGGCGCCGGCGCGGGCACCGGCACGGACGCCGCCACAAACTCCGCCACGGCCCCCGATACGGACACCACCCCCACAGGGAAACTCCTGGTAGGAGAGCTGCGCATGGCTCCCGACCCGAACTCCCCGCTGGGCCGCCACGCACCGGGCCGACTCACCGTCTTCGCGACCGACACCCACGAACGCCTCGGCAGCATCGAGGTCGGCGCGGCCCCGCTGACCATCACGTCCTCACCCGACGGCCGCATCGGCTACGTGTCCTGCGTGACCTCGTCCACCGTCGAGATCGTGGACCTGGACACCCTGCGCCACCTGGCCAGCCTCCAGATCCCGAAGCGCAGCGACCCGGGCGCCCACGGCCTGGCCTACCTCCCCGCGAGGCCGTAACCCCCGGCCAGCCACCCTCAGCCGACGCAACGAACAACACCACGAAACAACACGAAACGAGGGCGCGTGCGGCACCCACCGGGTCCGCGAGCGGTACGAGGTGGAGGTGGGCCCGGTCGCCCACGGCGGGCACTGCGTGGCCCGCACCACGCTGCCCGGCGAGGAGCGCCCGCGGGTGTTGTTCGTCCGGCACACCCTGCCGGGGGAGCGGGTGGTGGCCGAGGTCACCGAGGGCGACGCGGACTCGCGCTTCCTGCGGGCGGACGCCGTGGAGGTGCTGACGGCGTCGCCGGACCGGGTGCCGGCGCCGTGCCCGTTCTCCGGCCCCGGCGCGTGCGGCGGCTGCGACTGGCAGCACGCGGCGCCCGGCGCGCAGCGCCGCCTCAAGGTCGAGGTGATCACCGAACAACTGGCCAGGCTGGCCGGCCTCACCCCGCAGGAGGCGGGCTGGAACGGCACGGTCGAGCCGGCCCCGGGCGACAAGCTCCCCAAGGGCGAGGTGCCGGCGTGGCGCACCCGGGTGCAGTACGCGGTGGACGAGGAGGGCCACGCCGGGCTGCGCCGCCACCGCTCGCACGAGGTCCAGCGCATCGACCGCTGTCTGATCGCGGCGCCGGGCGTCAGCGAACTCGGCGTCGAGGCCCGCACGTGGCCGGCCGTGGCCGAGGTGCAGGCCATCGCCGCCAGCGGCTCATCGGACCGCCAGGTCCTGGTGGAGCCGGTGCCCGGTGGCCGGCTGCCGATCGTGGAGCTCGACCGCCCGGTGTCGGTGCTGCGGATCGACGAGAACGACGGCGGCGTACACCGCGTCCACGGCCGTGGCTTCGTCCGCGAACGCGCCGACGGCCGCACCTACCGGGTCGGCTCGGGCGGCTTCTGGCAGATCCACCCCAAGGCCCCCGACCTGCTGGTGGAGGCCGTCATGCAGGGCCTGACCCCGCGCAAGGGCGACATGGCGCTCGACCTGTACTGCGGCGTCGGCCTGTTCGCCGGCGCACTCGGCGAACGGGTGGGCGACCGCGGCGCGGTCCTCGGCATCGAATCCAGCAAGCGCGCCGTCGAAGACGCCCGCCACAACCTGGCCGACCTGGACCGGGTCCGCATCGAACACGGCAAGGTCGAATCGGTCCTCCCCCGCACCGGCATCACCGAGGTCGACATCATCGTCCTGGACCCACCCCGCTCAGGCGCCGGCAAACAAACGGTCACCCACCTGGCAAGCCTCACCCCCCGCCGCATCGCCTACGTGGCCTGCGACCCGGCCGCCCTGGCCCGAGACCTGGCGTACTTCGCGTCGGCGGGGTACAAGCCGCGATTCCTGCGGGCTTTTGATGTGTTTCCGATGACGCATCATGTGGAGTGTGTGGCGATTTTGGAGCCGGTTAAGTAGGGCGGTTGAACCGTCGTTCTGTCGGTGCCCGTGACGCCCGACGCGGGGCGGGCGGATCTCGTCCCAGCCCGCGTCTTACGGTCCCAGGCTGGGCGCCAGTCGAGGACCTGCGGCGAAAGGGACTCCGGCATGGCGGGGACCGACATCATGTTTCGCACGATCGATGCGAAGAGTGACCGATGCGAAGAGTGGTGGGGAGCAGCGGTTGACGCTGCCTGCTGATACGAAGTCGCAGGAGGTGCGGCGCCAACTGGAGGCCGCCAAGTTCATCACGGCCGATCCCGCGGGAAGTGGGGGCCCAAGTATCGGCCGGAGCCTGCTTCCGTACGTTCGACGCGAACCCGACCGATCATGGAACTCGATCATGAGCAAGCCCCCGACCCGCCTGGTCGACGTGGTGAAGACCGACGGTGAGGCGCGCAGTGGCGAACTCGACCCGTCCGCCACGCTGAAGGCGACCCGCGACCCGCTGACCGCCATCGGCTACATGACGGCGAAGGACTCCCTTCTGCGCGGCGATTCCACTGTCGAGCGGACCTTGAGAGGGGCAGATCCGCCTTTCCAAGGTGCTGGACGCCAAGGGTGCAGCGGTCGGAATCGGCAGCCGGTCTGCCCTGGAGCAGTTGAAGAGCCCCGACGGCGTGGACCGCTACGGGCAACTGCCCGCCTTCAAGAAGTTGCAGGTCCTGGAGAACGTGGACCTGCGGCACGGCCGAAGCCCGGATGCCGCCGAAGGTCCAGGGGCCCGCGCACCTGATCCGTCGCCGGGTCGCCGGGTCGCCGGGTCCCGCAGGTCGATGCCGGTCTCCTCGCCGAACTCCCGCACCGCCCCGTCACCCGCCGCCGCCCGCCCTGCCCCCACCCCACCTAAACCCCCGCCCCCGCCCGCGCCGGTGCGATCGTCTGGACGGCCGTGGCTGGGATCTCGGGCAGGGTTCTGCGGGCCAGGCCGGCCAGGGTGCGGGCGGGGCCCAGGTCGATGAGGTGGGTGCAGGCGAGGTCGTGGACGAGGGTGTGCAGCGTGGCCTGCCAGCGTACGGGGGAGGTGAGTTGGTGCGCGCATAGGGCGGGCCAGGCCGGGCCGTCCTGGTGGGGGCGGGCGTCGGCGTTGGCTACTACGGGGTGGTGGGTGGGGGCGAAGGTGACGGTGGTCAGGGCCCCGGTCAGGGCTTGGGCCGCGGGTGCCATGTGGGGGGTGTGGAAGGCCGCGGCGACCGGGAGCACGTTGTAGCGCCATCCCGCGTCGCGGGCCAGGGTGCCGCCGGTTTCGATCGCCTCGCGGTCGCCGGCCACCACGGTCTGCAAGGGACTGTTGAGGTTGGCGATCCACAGGTGCCCGCCGGCGGCCCGTACCCGCTCGATGAGGTCCGTCACCTCCGCCGGCGGGGCGCCCATGACCGCGGCCATGCCGCCGGGGGTGTGGCGCGCCGCCTCGGCCATCGCACGGCCCCGGGCGCCCCCCAGGCGGGCGCCGTCGGCGCCGGTGAGGGCGCCGGCTGCGACCAGTGCCGTGTACTCGCCGAGGCTGTGACCTGCGAAGGCGGCGACCTCCGCGGTCGGGTGGGCGCGCCGGAACTCCGCCCAGGAGAGCAACGAGGCGGTGTAGACCGTGATCTGCGCCAGGTCGGTGCGGGTCAGCTCCTCCGTGTCGGTCTCCAGCAGGAGTTCGGCCACGTCGTGGCCCGACGCCTCGGATACGGCCGTGGTCACCTTGTCCCAGTCGGGCGCTTCCCGCCACTGCTGCCCCAGGCCCGCACGCTGGACGCCCTGGCCGGGGAAGAGTGCGGCGAGGCGTTCGCCCGTGATGTCCACCGCGGCCCGTGCGCCGGTCCGGGGGCGCTCTGGCGGGCCGGTCGTCAGGTCGACCGCCCGGCCGACTGCCGCGCCGGCGGCCCCGGCGCCCGCCGTGTCGGCCCGCGCGTCGCCGCGTACGTCCTCTGGGGTGTCCTCCCGTGCCGTGACCACTGCGCGTTCCTCCCGACGTTTCGTGTCTTTCGATAAACCGAGTGGCGCTTTGATTGTTGGTGGGCGCGACTCAAGCCAGCAACAAGTACGGGCCACTTGGGCGCGGCCTTCGCCCGGCTTGAGTTCAAAATTGGTGGGGCTGCTGAATCCTTGGTCACGTCACGACACGGAGCACACGACGGCGATTGCCGTGGCCCGGTCGGTGGGTAAATCGCCGATGCCTTTCGGGTGGTGTGCGCGGACGTCGGGAGAGCGTGGAATTTCCCGTGCGCGGAGTGTTTGCGCGGGAAATTTCTGAGCGCAGGTCCTGGAGGTGTTCATGGAATCGAAGGTTCCCCAGCATGGCCGGCCCGGAGCGCGGGTCATGGAATTCACGCAAACCGTGGATCGGTCCCTGCTCCACCGGTGGGCGCTCTCCGAGGTCTTTCTGACCGACGCCCGGCGCGTCAATGCATCGGAGTATCTCGCCGCCGCCCAACTGCCCCCGGCACACGGCTACTACACGGAGCGCTCCGCGCGCCTCGGCGTCCCGGACCCGTTGTTGTTGCTCGAATGCGCGCGGCAGGCGGAGACCTATGGCGGCCACGTCTTCTTCGACGTCTCCCGCGACAGCAAGTTCCTGCTGCGGTCGTGGTCGATGACGCTGCCGGGGCTGTTGACCGCGCCGCGGGGCGACCGGCCGGGCGAGTTGGCGATGCGGGTGCGTACGAGCAATCGGCGGGGCGCGGCCGGTGACGTCCGGCGGCTGACGTACGAGGTGGAGCTTGAGCTGTTCGACCACCGGCTCGGTCAGGTGACCATCGACGTTGGCTACATCCCGGGCGCGGTGTACGACACGGTGCGCGAGCGGGGCCGGGGCCGGCCGCTCACGCCGTTCGCCGAGATCGACCGCGGCCCGGCGCCCGTCGACCCGCACCTGGTCGGGCGCTCGGACCCGGCGAACGTGGTGCTCGGTGAGGTCGCCGTGGGCCCGGACGGGGCGTCGGCGACCATCCGGCCGCCGGTGGACCACCGCAGCATGTTCGACCACGCGCAGGACCACCTGCCGGGCATGGTGCTGATGGAGGCGGCCCGGCAGTTGTGTCTGCTGGCGGGGTCCGACCTGTTCGGGACCTCGGTGCCGCGGACGACCGTCGTCGGCTTCGACTTCTCGTTCACGCGGTACGCCGAACTCGACTCCCCCACCACCGTGCACCTCCGCAAGGCCGAGGCGTACGCGCCCGGAGGCGAGGACGAGTTCCGCGGCGTACCCGCCCAAGTCCGCACCTTCCACCTGGAGTTCATGCAGGACAGCGAGGTGATCGCGGCCGGGCGGATGCACACCGCGACGTCCGCGCTGGTCGCAGCGGCCGGCCCCGCGACCGGCGCCCCACCCCTGATCCAGACCGACACCGAGCCCAGGCCCCGGGCCGGGGCCGCGCGGACGGGGCAGCAGGCATGAGGGCGCCGGACGACGTCGTGCTCACCCCGACCCAGTGGCTGCCGCCCACCGTCGTCAAGGCGGTGGACGCGCAGGCCGAAGGGCTGGTCACGCCGGACGAGGCGAGCGCCATGGGGTACGAGCGGCTGCCGGTGTCCGCCGCCGACGCCGCCCCCCAGCTCGCGGGGCGCGCCGGCCGTTCGGCCCTGGCCAGGGCCGGCGTCGAGCCCGCCGCGGTGCGCACGGTCCTGCACGCCTGGACCTACTACCAGGGGCATGATTTCTGGTCGCCCGCGCACTACGTGGCCCGCGAGGTGGGCGCCGTGCGCGCCGTGCCGATCGGCATCCAGCAGATGTGCAACGGCGGCGCTGCGGGCCTGGACGCGGCGCTCGCCCGGCTGGTGGCCGAGCCCGACCACGGGCCCGTGCTGGTGACCACCGGGGACCGGTTCGCCGCGCCCGGCTTCGACCGGTGGGGCAGCGACTACGGCGTCTGGTACGGCGACAGCGGCACGGCCGCGGTGCTCGCCCGGGGCGGCGCCGGGTCCGAGCACGCGCTCGTCCTGCGCGCCCAGGTCACCGAGGCCGCACCCGACCTGGAGGTCGTCCACCGCGACCTGGACCGCTTCCAGGAGGTGCCGCACGCCGCGTACCCGACGGTGAACGTACGCCGCACCAAGAAGGCGTTCCTGACCGGCACCGGCCGGGAGCCGTTCGTGGCGCGGCTGCGCGAGACCACCTCCCGGGTGGTGGCCGCGGCGCTGGAGAGCGCACGGCTCGCGCCGGACGACCCGGCGCTGCGCGCGGTGCTGCTGCCGCGGCTCGGCGGTGCGACCGCCCGCGACATCTATGGACCGGCCGTCGCGGAGATCACCCCGGCCCCTGCCGTCGACCTCGGCGCGGACACCGGTCACCTGGGCGCCGGCGACCTGCTCTCCAACCTGACCGCGCTGGGCGGCCCGGGACCGTGGGCGCTGCGGCCCGGCGAGCACGCCGTGGTGCTCAGCGCGGGCGCCGGCTTCACCTGGAGCGGCGTGGTCGTCGGACGTCCCTGACCCTCCCTCACCTCCGTGGCGCCGGGCCCACCCCGTGGCCGAGGCGCCGGAACGAAAGGCACGATGATGACGATTCCCCTACGCGAGCACCCGGGCGAGAAGCGGCCGGTGCTCATTGTCGGAGCCGGCCCCGTGGGTCTGGTCCTCGCGTGTGAACTCCTCAGCCAGGGCGTGCCGGTACGGATCATCGACGGCACCCCGCCGGACTCGGCGCTGCACTCGCGGGCCATCGTGGTGTGGCCGCGCAGCCTGGAACTGCTCGACCGGATCGGGGCGGCCGAGCCGCTGGCCGAGGCCGGCAACCGGCTCAGCGCGGTCTCCTACTTCTCGCAGAAGCGGCCCCTGGGCGCCATCGAGATGAGCCGCCTGAAGGACACCCCGTACCCGTTCGGCCTGGTCATCCCGCAGGACCGCACCGAGGACGTGGTGCGCGAGCGGATGGTGGCGCTGGGCGGCAAGGTCGAGCAGGGCAAGGTCACCGGTCTCGACAACGCGGGCGAGCGGCCCGTGGTGGAGGTGACCTGGCCCGGGGAGCGGGTCGAGCAGATCGAGGCGGACTGGGTCATCGGCGCCGACGGGGCGCACAGTTCGGTGCGCCGCTTCGCCGGGATCTCCTTCCTGGGCAGCGGCGAGGACGTGCTGTTCGCCATCGGTGACGGGCCGATCGACGGCGACCTGCACCAGCACGAACTGCTCTACTGCTACACGCGGGGCGGCGCGCTGGGCTTCGCCCCGTTCGGCAACGGCCTGTTCCGGCTGGCGGTCAGCGTGCCCGGCTGGACCGAGGGCCACCCGCCGCCGCGTTCGCTGTTCCAGCAGGTGATGGACGAGCGGGCGCCGCGCCGCGGGCTGATCGGACCGCTGAACTGGACGACCATCTTCCGCGCCCGCCGGCGGGTCGCCGAGACTCTGCGCGACGGCCGGGTCTTCCTCGCCGGCGACGCCGGGCACATCTTCAGCGCGGCCGGCGCGCAGGGCATGAACACCGGCATCCAGGACGCGGTGAACCTCGGCTGGAAGCTGGCCGGCGTGATCCGCGGCACCCTGGAGCCCGGCATTCTGGACACCTACGACTCGGAGCGGCGCACGGCGGCCGAGCGGGTCGTCCTGACCACCGCGAAGCAGACGAGTTGGGGCCTGTTCCACAGCCGCCGCGAGGTCGCCGTCCGGGACACGCTGGTGCGCGTCGCCCGCCGGACGGGGGTGCTCCAGCGGTTCGGCGCCCCGCTGATGGCCCAGCACGACGTCACGTACCGACCGGCCGAGACGCTGTGGGACACGCTGCCCTCGCTGACCCGGCTGGCGCGGGTGGGCGACCGGCTGCCGGTCTTCAGCCGGCACGGCACGGCGGACGGCAGCGCCGTCGGCGAGGGCGCGACCGGGGCCAGCGCGGCGGCCGGCGGCGGGCGGTGGCCCACCGTCGACCCGGAGCGGCCCACCCTGCTGCTGTGGGCGGGCGAGCGCCAGCACGACGTGTGGGTGGACCAGCGCGCGGCGCTCCTGGAAGCGCTGCCGGCCGGCTTCCCCGTCGTGGACATCTCCGCCTGGCCGGGCTTCAGGCCACTGCTCGGCAAGCAGCCGAAGGCCGTACTGGTCCGCCCGGACGGCCACATCGCCTCGCTGTCCGAGCCCGACCCGGCCGAGCTGCGGATCTCCCTGCGGCGCACCCGCGTGGTGCTGCCCGGGCTGCCGCTCGCCGCCAACCTGGGCAGCGAGACCGTCACCGAGATGGGCGCGAGCGCCGCTGCGGGCGCCCAGACCCCGGCCCCGGCCCCGTACGCAGCTCCGGCGCCCGCCCCGGCGCGGCAGGCAGCCCCCGCGCCCGCCCCGGCGCAGCACGCGGAGCCCGCGCCCGCCCCGGCCGAGCAGCCCGCCTCAGCCGAGCAGCCCGCTCCGGCCGAGCAGCCCGCGGCCAAGCCGGCCTCGCGCAAGGCACGGCCCGGCGCGCCGGACAAGGCGGCGTCGTGACGTCGGCCGCCGTCGTCTGCGGGCTCGGCGCCTGGGTGCCGCCGACCGTGGTGCCCAATGCGGCCCTGGTCGAGGAACTCGACACCAGCGACGAGTGGATTCGTACCCGTACCGGCATCGCCCAGCGGCATCTGATCGCGCCCGGCGACGCCACCTCCGACCTGGCCGTGGAGGCGGGCCGGCGAGCGCTGGAATCGGCGCGCAGGGCCGCGTCCCGGCCCGGCACCGGCGGCGCTGACGGCATCGGCGCTGGCGGCATCGGCGGTGCTGCCGGCGCCGGGGAACCGGGTGCAACCGGCGGCCGTCACGGCCCCGCCAACCCTGGCAGCCCCAGCAGCGCTGACGGTCTCAACGACACCGACGGTTCCAACGCCCCTAACGCCCCAGACGACCCCGGCGGCGAGCCGGTCGACCTCCTCGTGCTGGCCACCAGCACCCCCGACCACCCCTGCCCGGCCACCGCGCCGGCGGTCGCGGCCAGGCTCGGCCTCGGCTCCGTCGCGGCGTTCGACGTCGGCGCCGTCTGCACGGGCTTCGTCTACGCGCTGGCCACGGCCGCCTCGATGCTCACCGCCGGCGTCGCCACCCGGGCCCTGGTCATCGGCGCCGACACCTTCTCCACCATCCTCAACCCGGGCGACCGCACCACCCGCGCCATCTTCGGCGACGGCGCCCCCGCCCCCCGGGTGGGGGGCCGGCCGGGCCCCCCACCCCCCCCCCCGCGCGGGGGGGGCCCGGGGCCCCCCCGCCCCGCCGCGCCCCCCCCCCCGCGCCCTCGGGGGCGCCGGCGCCGGCGCGGTGGGGGGGCGGGCCGGCCGGGCCGACGAACCCGGCGCGCTGCTCGGCTTCGACCTGGGCAGCGACGGCGCGGGCGCCGACCTGATCACCGTACGGGCCGGCGGCTCCCGGCAGCGCTCCACCGCGGGTCCTGCGCCCGCGGGCGACGAGTACTTCACCATGGCGGGCCGTGCCGTCTTCACCCAGGCGGTGCTCAACATGAGCAAGTCGGCGCTGGCGCTGGTCGACCGGATCGGCTGGTCACAGCCGGGCCTGGACCGGGTGGTGGCCCACCAGGCCAATGCCCGCATCCTGCGCGCCGTCGGCGACCAACTCGGGCTCGCCGACGAGCAGGTGGTCAGCAACCTCGACCGGGTCGGCAACACGGTGGCCGGCTCGATCCCGCTGGCCCTGGCCGACGCGGTGCGCGCCGGCGACCTGCGCCCCGGGCAGCGGGTGTTGCTCACCGGCTTCGGCGGCGGCCTCACCTGGGGCTCGACCGCGCTGATCTGGCCGGACCTGTCCGTCGATGCACCCCATGTCCCCACCATCCGAAAGGACCAGCCATGACCGCGGCCATCGACACCCAGCAGATCAAGGACCGGGTGGTCTTCCTCATGAACGAGAAGTTCGGCCTCCCCGAGGACGAACTGCTCTCCGGCGCGCCCTTCGAAGAGCTCGACATCGACTCGCTCATCCTCATCGAACTCGGCCTGCTGCTGCGCAAGGAGATGGGCGTGGTGCTCCAGGACGGCGAGCTGAAGGCGTCGCACACCCTGGACGAGGCCGTGGCCGTCATCGAGGCGAAGGGACCGCGGGGGTGACCGGCGCCGGGGGCGGCGCGACGATCACCGGGCTGGGGCTGGTCACCCCGGCGGGTTCGGGCGCCGACGAGAACTGGCGCCGGCTGCTGTCCGGGGTCTCCGCCGCGGCCCCCGACCCCGAACTGAAGGACGTGGAGGTCGACTTCTCCTGCCGGGTGCCGGACTTCGACGCCAACGCACTGCTCGGCCGGCGCACGGCCTGGCGCCTGGACCGGTTCGTCCAGCTCGCGGTGGTGGCCGCCCGGCAGGCGGTCGCCGACGCCGGGCTCGGCCCCGGCACCTGGGACGCCGCCCGGGTCGGCGTCGTCCTCGGCAACTCGCTGGGCGGCACCTCCACCTTCGAGGCCCAGCACCGCACGTACTACGGCGGCGCGCCCGAGGACCTGTCGCCGCTGATGATCCCGATGGGCATGGTCAACATGGTGGCCGGCTACGTCGCCATGGACCTGGGGGCGCTCGGCCCGAGCCTGGTGACCGCGACCGCCTGCGCCTCGGGCGCCGCCGCCATCGGCACCGCACGGGACTGGCTCGCCAACGGCCTGTGCGACGTCGTCCTGGCCGGCGGCACCGAGTCGGCCCTCACCCCGGCGACCATGACGGGGCTGGCCCGGATGGGAGCCCTGTCGGTGCGCAGGGACGAACCGGCCGCCGCCTCCCGGCCGTTCGCCGCCGACCGTGACGGCTTCGTGGCCGGCGAGGGGGCGGCCGTGCTGGTCCTGGAGCGCGAGCGGGACGCCAGGGCCCGCGGGGCGCGCCGGTACGCCGCGGTCGCCGGTTTCGGCGCCGCGTCCGACGCCTACCACGCCACTGCCCCGCACCCCGAAGGCGCGGGACTTGAGCGGGCGTTGCGCACCGCGCTCGCCGACGCCGACGTGTCCCCCGCCGACGTGGGCCCCGTCAACGCGCACGGCACGTCCACGCCGATGAACGACCTGACCGAGGCGCGCGCCCTGCACCGGGTGCTCGGCAGCGGCGCGGCCGTCACCTCGACCAAGGGCGTCACCGGGCACACCCTGGCCGCCGCCGGGGCCATCGAGGCCGCCTACACCGCGCTCGCACTGTGCCACGGGGCCGTGCCGCCCACCGCCAACGTGCGCGAGGTGGACCCCGAGGTGGCGGTGGACGTGGTCACCGGCGGGCCCCGTACGGCGCCGCTGGACGTCGCGGTCAGCACCTCGCTCGGCTTCGGCGGGCACAACGCGGCCCTGGTGCTCACCGCCGCCTGACTCCCGCCCCCAGGGGCCGCCGTCTCCGGGGGCCGCGCGCCCGCCCCGTGACCCGCGCCCCCGGTCTGCCTTGCCCGTCCGCCACCAGCACCCGAGCAGCGCGTACGACACTGCACCAGGCACGGAGCGCCGGCGCGTACGACGCTCCACCCGGTACGGCACCCCCGTACGACGACTGCGTACGACGACCCGTACGAGAACCGCGTGCGGCACCCCGTACGCGATCCACGCAACAGCACCGACGACGGCCCACCAGGGACAGGAGAAGCGCATGCGGACGCGGCAATGGGGCGGCACGGGCCCCGAGGTCGGGGCGATCGGCCTCGGCTGTATGGGAATGAGCTGGGGCTATGCGGAGTCCCAGCGCAACGACGACCTCTCGGTCACGGTCCTTGAACAGGCCCTTGACCTCGGCATCACCCACCTGGACACCGCCGATGTGTACGGCGACGGGCACAACGAGACCCTGGTGGGCCGGGTGCTCGCGCACCGCAGGGCGGAGGCCGTGGTCGCGACCAAGGTGGGCCTGGTCGTGGACGACCTGGTGACGCGGACCATGCACCGCGACGGTTCGCCGGCGCACATCCGGCGGGCCGCCGAGGCCAGTCTGCGCCGCCTGGGTACGGACGTCATCGACGTGTACTACCTGCACCGCGTCGATCCGGCCGTGCCGCTGGAGGAGACCTGGGGCGCCATGGCCGAGTTGGTGGCCAGCGGCAAGGTGCGCCGCCTCGGGCTCTCGGAGGTGACCGTCGGGGAGATCGAGCGGGCGCACCGCATCCACCCGGTCTCCGCCGTCCAGTCCGAACTGTCGCTGTGGACCCGCGACCCGCTCGCCGCCGGCACCGACGTGGTGGGCTGGTGCGCCGCGCACGGCGCCGCGTTCGTGCCCTTCGCACCGCTCGGGCGCGGCTTCCTGACCGGCGCCTTCGACCGGCCGACCTTCGAAGCGGGCGACTTCCGGGCCACCAACCCGCGCTTCGCGGACGCCGCGTTCGCCGCCAACCTGCGCATCGTGGAAGCCGTACGCACCGTCGCCGCCCGGCACGGGGCCACCCCCGCCCAGGTGGCGATCGCCTGGACGCTCGCCCAGGGGACGCACGTCATCCCCATCCCCGGCACCAAGAACCCGCGCTACCTGACCGAGAACGTGATGGCCGAGGCGCTCCACCTGAGCGCCGAGGACCTGGTGGCGCTGGACGCGCTGCCCACCCCGGTCGGCGGCCGGTACTGACCCCGCGGCGGGGCCGTGTCCTGCGGCCCCGCCCACCCGGCCCTGAAGAGGGGAGTTGTGGAGACTGTGAGCACGGTACGCACCGCCGCCGTGGTCGGACTCGGCGCAGCGGGCACCGAGTTGGCCCGCCGGCTCGCCGGCGCCGGCATCCGCACCATCGGCGTCGAGCCCGACCCGGAGGCCGCCGCGCGCGCCCGGCGGGCCTGCGCCGCCCACCCGATCGAGGTGACCGCGGAGTTGTCCGCGGTGGCCGCCGCCGACCTGGTCCTGGAGGCGGTACCGGAACCGGAACCGACCAAGCGGGCCGTGCTGGCGGCCATCGCGGGCCACCGGCGCGCCGACGTGCCGGTGGTGACCACGGCGCTCAGCACCCCCGTCGGCGAACTCGCCGACGCCGCCGGCGGCCCGCTGCTCGCGCTGCGCTTCGTCCGCGCCGACCGGCTGGACGCGGCCGAGGTCGCCCGCCCTCCGCACACCCCGGACGAGGCCGTGCAGTTGGTGCAGCAGACGCTCACGGCCGCCGGCACCACCCTGCACGAGGTGCCCGACCGGCCCGGCTCGCTCGCCCCCGGGCTGCTGCTGGGCCTGCTCAACCAGGCGGCCTGGATGTGCCACCAGGGGTACGTGGAAGCGGAACCGCTGGAGACGGCCGTCCGGTTGGGCTGTGGCTGGTCCGAAGGGCCGCTCGCGGTGCTGGCCGCCATCGGGCACCGCACCGCCGCCGACATCCTGTACGGGCTCCAGCGGCGGCTCGGCGACCGGTACGCGCCCGCCCCGCTGCTGAGCGGGCCGCCGCTGGTACCGGGCCACGGCGCGGGGGACCCGGCGCCCGGCGCGCCTACCGAAGGCGCCACCGCCGCGGCGTCCGGCACCGCTCCAGAAACCGCTGCCGGCACCGCCACCGCCACCGCCACCGCCCCGCCGCGCACCGTCGCGGTCATCGGCTCGGGCACCATGGCCACCGGCATCGCCGAAGTCTTCCTCCGCGCCGGCCTGCGCACCCTGCTGGTGGCCCGTACGGAGGCCAAGGCGGTCGCGGCGCGCGAGGCCGTCGAGTTCGGCCTGCTGCGCATCGGCTGGAGTGACGAGCAGGTGGCCACGGCACTCGAACGCTGGTCGGGCCACACCGAACTGGCCGCCGCCGCCGATGCGGACCTGGTGGTGGAGGCGGTCGTGGAGGACCTGGCGGTCAAGCGCGAGACCTTCGCCGCGCTCGGCGCGCTCTGCCGGCCCGGCACCGTGCTGGCCACCACCACCTCCGCGCTCCCGGTGGCCGCCTGCGCCGCCGCCTCCGACCGCCCCCGCGACGTGCTCGGGCTGCACTTCTTCAACCCGGCGGCCACCATGGACCTGGTCGAGCTGGTACGGACCGAGCACACCGGGCCGGCCGCGCTCGCCACGGCCCGCGCCGCGCTGGCCGCGGCGGGCAAGGTGGCCGTGGAGTGCGGCGACCGCACCGGCTTCGTCGTCAACGCCCTGCTGTTCCCCTACCTCAACGACGCCCTGACCGCGCTGGCCGACCCCGGCATCCGGCCCGCGCTGCTGGACACCGTCATGAAGTCCGTCGGCGGGCAGCCGCTCGGCCCCACCAGGCTCCTGGACGTGGTCGGGGCGGACGTCGCGCTCCAGGTGCAGCGGCTGCTGCACGAGGGCTCGGGCCGGCCCGAGCTGGCCCCGGCCGACCTGCTGCACCGCCTGGTGGACCGCGGCTACCTCGGCCGCAAGAGCGCGGGCCGCGGCGTACGGGCCCTGCTCACGGAGGAAGCCCGCGCGGGCGTGGGGTGAGTCCGGCGGGGTGGGTTGGCCTGGCTCCTGTGGCCTGGCCTGGCCCCGGCAGCGTGGCCTGACCCCAGTGGCGTGGCCGGGGCCTGGCGGCTCGGCCTGACCACGCCGGTGCGACCTGCCCCGGCGGCACGACCTGACTCCTGGCGACGCGTCCTGACCACGCCGGCACGACCTGAGCCCGGAGATGCAGCCCGACCCCCGCGGTGGCCCGCCCGGGGCCCGTACCCCACTAGCCCCTCATCTCCCATCCCGCCCCCATCTCCATCACCTCACCCGCCCCACCCGTCCTACGAACCCCACCCACCCCACCCACCCCACCCCAGCACCCCACGTACCCGAATTCCCCCATCGCCCCAGCACTCCACGCGTACGCACGCACCACCGCCCACAGCCCACACACCCCGAAGGAGCAAGTCATGTCCCGTCTCCTCCCCGCCTCCCGGCGGCGCCGGTTCGGCTACCTCGCAGCGGCGACGGCCCTGTGCCTGACCGCCGTCGGCGCCGCCAGCGCCACCGAAGGCACGAGCAGCACCGCCGCCGATCCCGCCCGTACGGCGCAGACGCCGCCCGGCGGCCCGATCACCAGCGAGACCCTGTCCGAGGGCGACACCACCCTCCCGTTCAAGATCAAGGCGACCGGCCCGCGCCACCTGCTCTACCGCAAGGCCGTCATCCCCGCGGGCACGGCCACCGGCTGGCACTACCACGTGGGCGCCGAGATCGCCGTCATCGTCTCCGGCAAGCTGACCCGCATCAACGGGGACGACTGCACGGTGCGCGTGCTCGGCGCCGGCGACGCGCTGGTGGAGCCCACCGGCTCCGACGAGGTGCACTACGGCGTCAACCGGGGCACCGAGCCGGTGGTGCTGTACATCACCGACGTGCTCCCCAAGGGCCAACCCGTCTCCGTCCCGGCCCCTGACCCGGGCTGCCCCACCAGCCGGTGAGCGGGCACGCGGCAGGCGGGAGCGCCGTGCACCGGGCGGCCCCGCCGATCGGCATGGCCTTCTTCGACGTCGACGAGACCCTGCTCACCTTCAAGAGCATGTTCCGCTTCCTCGCCCACCACTTCCGGGCCCGCGGGCTGCCGCCGGACGCGTACCAGCGGGCCGCCGCCGACCTGCGCGGCCGGGCCGCCGCCGGGGTGCCGAGGGAGGAGACCAACCGCGACTACTACCGGCTGTACGCGGGGCGCACCGTGGCGGAGGTGACCGAGCACGCCCGGGAGTGGTTCGCGGCCGAACTCGCGGGCGGCGGCGCGCTGCACGAGCCCGCCGTGGAAGCGCTGCACGCGCACCGCAGGGCCGGTGCGACCACCGTCCTGGTCTCCGGCTCGTTCCCGCCGTGCCTGGCGCCGGTGCGTGAACTGCTCGGCGCCGACCTGCTGGTGTGCAGCGAGCCCGAACACCGGGACGGCCGCTACACCGGGCATCTGGAGCGCCCCATGATCGGGGCGGAGAAGGGCCGTGCGGCCCGGGAGTTGATGGCCAGGCACGCCATCGCCCCGGAGCGGGCCGCCGCCTACGGCGACCACGCCACGGACCTCTCGCTGCTCCAGGCGGTGGGCCACCCGGTGGCGGTCGGGGACGACCCGGAGCTCGGCGCGTACGCGCTGGCCGCGGGCGGCAGCCTGCTGCCTGGCATCCCGAGCGTCCCGGCTGTTCCCGGCTGAGCGGTCCGCCGCGCGGCCGGGTGCCCGGTCGGCCGGCGGCCGGGGCGCCCCGCGGGGGTGGCCCG
>NZ_JBEHZD010000200.1:0-12421 GCF_040240285.1 Streptomyces sp. HSW2009
CCCCCCCCCCCCCCCCCCCCCCCACCCCCCCCCCCCCCCCCCCCGCCCCGCCCGCGCGGCGCGGGCGCCCCCCCCCCCCCCCCCCCCCCCCCCCCCCCCCCCCCCCCCCCCCCCCCCCCCCACCCCCGCGCGGGCCCACCCCACGCAGACCCACGCACGAGCGGCCACCCGACACGGACGCCGCCCCGCTCCCGCACGCCCGGGCCCGCCCGGGCGCACTCAGACCCGCTCGGACACCGCCTCCTTGATCAGATAGCCCATGCCGCGCCGGGTGTGGATCATCGGTTCGCGGCCGGCGTCGATCTTGCGGCGCAGATAGGAGACGTACAGCTCCACGACGTTGTCCCGGCCGCCGAAGTCGTAGCTCCACACCCGGTCCAGGATCTGCGCCTTGCTCAGCACCCGCCGCGGGTTGCGCATCAGGAAGCGCAGCAGCTCGTACTCGGTCGCGGTCAGCCTGATCTGCACCCCGCCGCGCTCGACCTCCTGGCTGTCCTCGTTGAGCGTCAGGTCGCCGACGGTCAGCAGCGAGGCGGGGCGCTGCGCGACCGGCGCCGCCGCGCGCCGCAGCAGCCCGCGCAGCCTGGCGATGACCTCCTCCACACCGAACGGCTTGGTCACGTACTCGTCGCCGCCAGCCGTCAGCCCCGCCACCCGCTCCGCCCCGGCCTCCCGCGAGGCCAGCAGCAACACCGGCACGCCGGGCACCTCGCGGCGCAGCCCGGCCAGCACGGTGCGGGCGCCGCCGGCGGACGGCATCAGGTCCACGACGGCGGCGTCGGGACGGAAGTCGCGCGCCGTCATCACCGCGCCGCCGTCACCCCCCGCCGTACGGACGTCCCAACGCTCGGAGCGCAGCGCCATCGTCAGCAACTCGGCGAGCGGTACGTCGTCTTCGACGACCAGGACCCGTACGGGACGGCCGTCGGGTCGCAGCAGCTCGGTCTGCCCGGTGGGCGAGGGGGTGGTCATGGCAGCAGCGTGGTCCGGCCGGGTGAGAACGGTCTTGCGGCTTTCTGTGAATACCCTGAGAAAACGGGACGGGGTCGTGTGCGGTGACCGCCGGGACTTCGGGTGCGTCGGGCCTGCGCCCGGCTGGCGCTCGGGATGGGGCAGGTCCTCGGCCGGCCGGCACTCGGGATGCGGCGGTCCCGCGCCCGGCCGGCACTCCGGACGTGGCGGGCGCGCGCCGCGGCCCGTACGCCCGCGCCCCACCCGGCGCACGGGGCGGCGGGGCCGGCGCGCGTCACCAGGACGGACTACGAACCGCACCCACCAACCGGAATATCCGGGCCGCCCGGGCCGCTGTTGCCTCCATGGCATTCAACAAGCGTCTTGGCAGGGTCGGCATTTGGAGCTTGGGGCTGAACGCCACCGACCCCGCGCGGAGCGGTGAGATCGGTGAGGCGGCGGCCGAGTTGGAGGAGCTGGGGTTCGGCACCCTGTGGATCGGCGGCAGCCCCTCGGTCGACCAGGCCGTGCCGCTCCTGGCCAACACCTCGCGGGCCACCGTGGGCACCAGCATCATCCGCATCTGGGACCAGCCGGCGGCCGAGCTCGCCGCCCGGCACGCGGAGCTCAACGCCACGTACGGCGGCCGGTTCCTGCTCGGCCTCGGCGTGAGCCACAGTGAGACCATCGACAAGGGTGACCACCCGCTGGTGGCGCGCCCGTACTCGGCGTTCAAGGAGTACCTGACCGCGCTCGACACCGCGGACACACCGGTCCCGCGCGAGCAGCGCGCGATCGCCGCGCTCGGCCCGAAGATGCTCGAACTCGCCCGGGACCGCACGCTGGGCGCCCTGCCGTACCTGACGACCCCGGAGCACACCGCAGCCGCGCGCGAGACGCTCGGCCCCGATGCGCTGCTCGCCCCCGAGTTCAAGGTGGTGCTCGACCCCGACATCGAGCGCGCCCGCGCCACCGCCCGCGGCTACCTCGCGTTCTATCTGACGCTGGCCAACTACCGTAAGAGCTGGCTGCGTTCCGGCTTCACGGAGGCCGACTTCGCCGACGGCGGCAGCAACCGCCTGCTGGACGCGGTCTTCGCGCTCGGCGACGCGACGGCGGTGCGCCGCCGGGCCGACGAGTACCGCGCGGCCGGCGCCGACCACCTCGCCATCCCGGTCGTCGCCGCCGACGACCAGGGCAACCCGGTCGACCTCCCGCTCCCCCAGTGGCGCGCGCTGGCGGAGGCGCTGCCGCTGGCGGACTGAGCGAGGGGTGGGGGCGGGGCGCGGTCCAGTAGGGGCGGGGGCCGCGTTCGCTCGCGCCTTGCGGCGGGGCGGCCGTCGCTGATGCGGTACGGACGGAGCGGGGTTCGCTCGCCCATTGCGGCGGGGCGGCTGTCGCTCGCGCGTTGCGGCTCAGACCGTGGGCGCCGGCCGCGCCGTGCCCGGGTTAGCCCCCGCGGGTCGTACGCGATGGCAGCACGGACAGCCCGGGTAGGACCCGCGTGCGACCTGCGAGCAACCCACGTACGACCCGCGGCGCCCACCCGAGCACCCACCTTGCGCCCACCCGGCACCTGGCATCCGGCACCCACCCGGAACTCCGGAGACGCCCGGCACCGCGTCCCGTACCGTCGGCGCATGAACATTCTCGCGATGTCCGGCAGCCTGCGTGCCACGTCGTCCAACGGCGCCGTCCTGCACGCGGCGTTGGACGGGCTCGACCCCGCGCTCTGGACCGTCGCGCACGCCACGATCGACACCCTGCCGCACTTCAACCAGGACCTCGACGGGGGCGACGCGACCCCGCACCCGGCGGTCGGGGCGCTGCGGGCCGCCGTCGCCGCGGCCGATGTGCTGCTCGTGGTGAGCCCGGAGTACGCGCACGGCGTGCCAGGCGCCCTCAAGAACGCGATCGACTGGCTGGTCAGCAGCGGCGAACTGGTCGACAAGCCCACCGCAGTGATCACCGCTTCCCCGCACCCGGCCGGCGGCGAGTTCGCCCACGGCCAGCTCCGCGAGACGCTCGGCATGCTCCACGCCCACCTGGTCGAACCCGCCTGCCTGCGCATTCCGTTGATCGGCACGAAGGTGGACCGGGAATCGGGACGCGTCCACGACGAGGCGACCCGCGCCGAACTGGCCACGGCCCTGACCGCCCTCACCAAGGCGGCCCCACAGCCCCGCTGACCATCGGCCGCCAGCCAGCGGACGGGCCCACCCCACCCCCGGCAGCCCGGGCTCACGGGCCCACAGCCCCACCGGCCCGCGAGCAACCCCCGTCCAACCCACGGCCCGTAAGCCAGTAAGCCCATACGCCTACGAGCAACCCGCAACCCACAACCCACCCAAGCCCAACGCGCGCATCCCCGCATGTCCAACCCACACCCAACCCACCACCCGGAAGGCGTCCCACCATGAGCAGTGTGCAGACCATCCACGACGTGCCCGTCCTGCGGTGCGCGGCCGAGGGCGAGCCGATCCGCAGCGAGCAGGACGCGCTCGACCTCATCGGTGACGCCGGCTACCAGGGCGCGCAGTGGGTGGTCATCCCCGTCGAACGGCTCGACCCCGCGTTCTTCCAGCTCCAGACCCGTATCGCCGGCGACATCATCCAGAAGTTCGCCAACTACCGGCTCGGCCTGATCGTTCTGGGCGACATCACGGCCCACACCGCGACCAGCACGGCGCTGCGCGACTTCGTCCGGGAGAGCAACCGCGGCCGGCAGAACTGGTTCCTGACCGACGAGGACGAGTTGGAGGCGCGGCTCGCGGGTTAGCGTCCGGCGGGTGGCCGCGCCCCGCCGAGGTGATCAAGCCCCGGCGGGATGGTCAAGCCCCGCCGGGGTTGGTCACGCCCCACCGTCGGCCCCCGCGATCCCCCACAGCCTGGCGGCGTTCCCGTAACAGACCGCGCGCAGCCACTCCGCGTCCTGGTCGAGCCGGGTGAGGGCGTCCAGGGCGTGCCGGTAGCCGTACGGGATGTTGGGGAAGTCGCTGCCGAACAAGATCCGGTCGCCGAGCGCCGCGCGCCGCGGGCGCGCGGCGCGCGGGAACGGCAACAGGTCCTCGGTGAAGTCAGTGAACGCCATCGTGGTGTCCAGGTACACCCCGGGATACCGCTCGGCGAGGTCGAGGAACTCCGCGTACTCCGGCATCCCCAGGTGCGCGACGACCAGCCGCAGTCCGGGGTGCCTGGCCAGCACCCGCCCGATCGGCCCGGGCCCGGTGTGCGCGCCGGGCGCCGGCCCCGACCCACAGTGCGTCACCACCGGCACCCCGGCCTCCGCGATCGCGCCCCACACCGGGTCGAGCAGCGGATCGGCCGGGTCGTACGCGCCCACCTGTACGTGCGACTTGAACACCCGCACCCCACCGGCCAGCGCCGCACCGACGTACGCGGCGGCCTCCGGCTCCGGATAGAAGGTGCCGGTCCGCAGGCAGTCCGGGGTACGGGCGGCAAAGCCTTCGGCCCAGTCGTTGAGCCAGCCGGCCATGCCGGGCTTGTGCGGATAGACCATCGAGGTGAAGGCCCGGACGCCGAACCCGCGCAGGGTGGCGAGCCGTTCGGCCTCCTCGTCCCGGTAGGTGATGTGCCAGGGGCGGCCGAGCAGCGGCTCGACGCCGTCGAAGTACGCCCACACCTTGGCCAACACCCGCTCCGGCATGAAGTGGGTGTGCACGTCGATCAGCCCCGGCAGCCCGAGCTCCGCCCAGAACCGGACGACCTGCTCCCGTTCCTGCTCCCGCTCACGCTCGCGGTCCTGCCCGCGCTCGCGGTCGCGAATCCGCTCCCCGCCCAGTTTCCCGGATCGGCCGGCATCGATCCCGTCCCACCCACCACCGGCGTCCCGTCCACGATCCATGCCGCCCACGGTGTCAGAGCCACCCACCGAGAACCAGGGGTCCCAGCCGACCAACCACCGGGCAACCCCAACCACCCTCGGCCACACCCAAGCCACGCCGGTGCACGCACACACACAACGACCGAGGGCCCGGCAGCAACTGCCGGGCCCTCGATCTTCAAGTAGCGGGGACAGGATTTGAACCTGCGACCTCTGGGTTATGAGCCCAGCGAGCTACCGAGCTGCTCCACCCCGCGTCGGTAAAGGCAACCTTACGGGAAAGTCCCCGCAGAGGGAAATCGATTCACCGCCGCCCGGCAACACCGCTCTGACCAGCCCTTCCGCACCGCCCGCAGCATCGGCGCCCAACCCCAGCCGGCCCCCACCCAACTCCCACCCGCCATGACCTCAGACACATCCACCGCAATCCGCCACCGCCCCGCGCCCCGCACGCACAAGCTGCCGAGGACACCCAAGCCCACCGAAAGGGGTCGGCGTGCTCTTCCTCCTCGCCCCGGCGTTCCTGGCCGTCGCCGCGGGGGTCATCGCCTTCGGCATCCGCTGCCTCAAGGCCGCCCTGCCGGGCGCCGCCGACCCCGAACCCGGCTGGCGCCGCACCGTACTCGCCCTCACCTACGCCGGCGCGGCCGTCACCACGGCCGCCTACGGGTTCGGCGTCCTCGTCCTGATCTCCACGCTCGCCAAGGGCGAGGACGGCGGCGCCGACTCCGCCCCCGTCCCCGCCGACCACCCGTGCCGCGTACGGCTCCACGACGCCGCGGTCGTCGACTACGACGTCCACTTCCTCACCCTGCGCACGGTCTGCATCACGGACGCCGGAGACCGCAAGGCCGTCGAAGACGTCCCCCAGGAAGTGCGCATCGCGGCAGCCACCTCAGCCCTGTGCACGGCCCCCCTGGCAACGACCGCCCTGGCAACCCGAAGACCCGCCACCACGGCCTGAACCCGCCACCCACCCGCGAGCGCGGGTGACGGGCCACCACACCACAGACACGCCGTACGCAGACACGCCGTACGGCTGGGTGCCAACCAACAGCTGGGGACTGGCCAACAGCTCAGGCGTCGGGGTTCTCGCCCGCAGCAACCTTCCTGACCCGCTCCACCTGGAGCTTGGCGAGCTCCGTCAACTCGGCGTCGCTGTCGAGTTCGAGCGAGCGCACCCGCACGACGGCGCCGCCCACCCGCATGACGACCTGCTTGACCGTCCCCGTCACCGCCGACTTGGGCACGTCGGCGAAGGACTCCGTCTCATCGGCGCCCGCGTCCACCTGCATCATCTTCACTTCGCCGGTGGCCTGTTGGCGGGCCGAAGCGCCCACCGCCTTCTGCGCGACCGTCGCGTTCCCGGGCCCGTCGAAGGCGTAGATCCCGAACTTCACCGTCACGTACGTGCCGCCCTCGGCCCGTACGACCTCAGAGTCCCCCGCGGCCACCAGTCCCGTGCACGCGGTCCCGGTGTCCTGCTGGCAGGCGCGCAGTGCCGACGCCTCACCCAACGTACGCGGCGTACGCGCCGCCCACCCCGCAGGAACACTGCTCCGACTGGGCAACGCCTGACTCACCTGCGCCGCACTCCGCAACAACCCCCCGTCCTCCGCTTCCCCGGCCCCGGCCTCCCGCTCCCCTTCACTCGCCCCCGCCGACCCTTGCCCAGCCCCACCAACAACCCCCTGCTTATCCCCACCCGCACCATCTCCACCATCCCCGTCATCCCCACACCCCGCCAGCACGGCCACAAGCGCCACACCAACGGCAATCCCCCGCATCCATCGGGACACGTCCAACCCCCTCAACTCGATTACTGAACGTGTACAAGTCAACACCACGGAGGGAACGCGGCACCAACCGGTTTCGGGGGTGGGGTGGTTGGGTGGGGCGCGGTTTCGGGGGTGGGATGGTGGGGCGCGGTTCGGTGGGACGGCTGGGCGGTGACGTGGGGGTCCGCGCGAGCCGAGCAGCGAATCCCCCCTCGCCCCCGGGAACTCCCGCTGCAACGCGGGTGAACCCCGGGGCGTGCGGGGGACCGCTACGGCAGAGCGGCCACGGATCAGCGTCCGGGGACCACGTGGCCGACCACCTTCGCGACGACGTCGGTGATCAGCGGGCCGCAGCCCTCGGGGGCGCGGCCGGCGAATTCCAGGGTGAAGTGGTCGTCCACGGCGATGAACTGGAGGCTCTTGTTAACCGAGGCGAATCGGGGGCCGATGGGGGTGTACGTGTCGCCCACCGGGTCCGCGGTGGGGGGAATCACCTGGGCGCTGTAGGACTGCTCGCCCATGTCCTTGGCGCACGCGGGATCGGTGTTGCGGGCGTGCTTCCAGGTGACGTTGACGACGGAGCCCGAGTCCGCCTCGAACTCCTGGGAGATGCTGCCGGCGCCGATGTCGACCGCCTGGTACGTGTACTGGGTGAGGCCACGGCTGTAGAGCGTCACCCCGCCGCGCGCGTCGGCGCCGGCGACCTGCCAGTCGCCGATGTTCTCGCCGTCGTAGTACTCCACGACGCCCCCCGCCGGGGCGGTCGGTGCCGAGAACGTGCCGTTCTTGATGAGGTTCCCGGCCGCTGCCGCGGGGTGGACGGCGGCGGTGGCGGACAGGACGGCGGCGCCCAACAGGGCTCCGACGGACGTGCGCTTGGTCATGCCGATTTCCTTCATTCGTGGAGTGCGTGAACCGCCGTTGCCACATGGGCAGTTGGAGGCGCGGCGGAGCCGGTGGCCGTGGTGGGTGGGGCGAGGACGGACGGATGCGTCAGGTGGGCGCGGGCACCGGAGCCGCGGGGGTCGTCGACGGTTCGCTCCGCGCGCCGGCGAGAACGAGGGCGGGTACCCCGCCTTCCGCGCGGCACCCGCAGCCCACTGCGCGCCGTCAGAAGATGCTGAACACCGGGACGATGTGCCCGCTGGCGTCGGCGGGAAGATACTGCTCGTTGCCCAGGTACTTGACCGAGTAGCCAGAGAACTCACCGGCGATCGAGTCACCGAAGTCGCTGACGCTGCCCGCGTCCAAGGTGGCGACTCCCTTTTCGTTGGTCTGCGACGTGCCAAGGTGCACACCGTGGTCGCCGACGTACCATTCGATGTCCTCGTAGGCCAGCGGCTTTCCCCTGCTCGTCAGTCGGCACTTGCCCTCCGCGTGGAAGCCGGAGAGGAAATTTCCCTTGGTGGTTTCGGCCGTCAAGCTCGTCTGCTGCTTCGCGGCCGGCTGTTGAACGGGTGGCGTCGTCTGCGACTGGTCGCCACCAGCCGGGATTCTCTTGGGCGACATGATGTTCTCCGTACGATCTAGCGAACACGCTTTCCGTGATGCGAACGGAAGCAACCTCTCACGCCACGGCGCATTTGCCATTCGCGCGGGAAACGAATCGCCGATCTCAGTAACCTATCCGGACGAACTCCGCTCCCCCGTTGCCGTACGCGCATATCGAGCGCCGCACGTCGAAGGCGCGAGAGGGCCCAACTGCGGCCTGGGCAAGGGCCAGACGACGCCGGGACCAGCGCTGAGGCCAGCGGCGGCGGCAACCGATGATCACCCTGGCGCCAGCGGGAATTCCCAAAAGCCCCTCCCCCGCACCCCCATCGGAATTCCCGATCGGCGAATAAGGCGATAACAGGCCCCCATGGTTTCAGCGAGTGCGCCGCCCCGGGCCTTTCCTCGCCCGCGGCAATTATCCGCGCGGGGCCGGACCCCTTGACATAAAGATCGGCAACAAAGGGGGGCGAAGTCTTGCCGCGCATTGCGGAAACGTTTATTGCGGTCGCCCATCCGCCACTCAGCGGCCGTTGCCACCGCATCGATGCCGATACTGATGTCGATCCTGCTGCCGCCGATGTCACCACATACGCCAGAGGGCCCTTCCAGCAACTGGAAGGGCCCTCTGGTCTACTGCGCGCTCGGCAGGATTCGAACCTGCAACCTCTTGATCCGTAGTCAAGTGCTCTATCCGTTAAGCTACGAGCGCTTGCTTCCCGGCGTTTTCTTGCCCGGTCGGCGTTGCGAGAACAACATTACATGACCTGCGCCGCGAGGTGAAATCCGTTTGCTCCACCGCCTCTGACCTGCGGAAACGTCAGCGTTCCATGATCAGCGGGGTGCGGCGCCGAGGGGTGGGGGTGGCGTGGGGTGGGTGTTCCCGCTCCGGCCGGGCGTCGCGCCGTGCGGGGTGCCGCTCCGGGGGTGGTTCGCCCGTGCGGACACACCCTGCGGTCCAACCCTCCGCCGCGCCACACCCACGCCTGCGCCCGTTCCTGCTTCCGCTCCCGCTCCCACTCCCGCTCCTGGTGCGCGTTCCGCCGCGCAGTCGCGTACGAGACAGCCAGTCGCGTACGACACGGCCTCGGGCCCGCCCCGGCACGTACGGCGCGTACACGCGCGACACGCACGCGTACGACACACCCTGCCCGGCGCGGGGTCGTGGACGCAGGGCCGGTTCGGGGGAGGTCACGCAGTGTGGCCCCACGCGGTGTGGGGCATGCAAAAGCCCCGCTCGTCGGAGGACGGGCGGGGCTCGTACGGGGCGGAGGCTCCGGGATTTGAACCCGGGATGGGGGGTTACCCCAAACCGCATTAGCAGTGCGGCGCCATAGACCAGACTAGGCGAAGCCTCCTTGCAGCTCGCGCGAGCGCGAAGTGCGTGTGCAGATGATGGCACAGCCTCGCGGGCTGTCACCAATCGCGGCCTACCGTACTAGGCGTTCGTGCGGAGCAGCAAAGGCTTACGGCGGCCATCCGGGTGGCTTTTGTGGGGCTTTCCGGCGATTCGTCGGTGCGGAGCGGAGTTTCTGCGCAACGCCCGCCACACCGGCGCGTTAGTCGAACGAGGGCGCGCCGCGTCCCCTCGTCGCACGATTCCGGGAGTCCTGGATGTCATCGCACCGTTCGCCGCACCGCCTGGCCGTGGCCGTCGCCGCCGCTGCTGCCGCCGCCGCACTGCCCGCCTTACTGGGCACCCCGTCCGCCGCCGCCAAACCGCTGCCGGTTCCGGCCCCCGGTCCGGCCCACCACCTGGTCGTCACGGTCTCGGACACCGGCCAGGCCGCGGACGCCCGTACCTACGACCTGTACTGCCACCCCACCGGCGGCAACCACCCGAGCCCCGCGGCGGCCTGTGCCGAGGTGTCCAAGAAGACGGTGTGGGGGGCCGACCCGTTCGCACCCGTGCCGAAGGGGACCGCGTGCACCAAGATCTACGGCGGTCCCGCGACGGCGCACGTGGCGGGCCGCTGGTCAGGGCGGCCGGTGCGGGCCGACTTCTCGCGCGCGGACGGGTGCGAGATCAGCCGCTGGAAGAAGTTCGCCGCGCTGCTCGGGACGCCGCGTACCTGACCCGTACGGGGTACCTGATCCGTACGGGCGATGCGCCGACCGGCGCTCCGCAGGGGGGCACGGCCCGCGGTCCGGCGCTCGGGGGCGCCGGCGGCGGACCGGCCCGCGGGCGGGGCGGCGGTGGCCCGTCATGCCGGGCCGGCGTCGATGACCCGTCGTACGGATGTGCCGTCGACGGGCTGCGCGCCCCGCCGTGCCCCTGCTCGGGACGTCGTTCCGGGTGGGGGCACGGTGCTGCCCGGGGCCGGCGGGTCGGCGGCGGTACGGGGCGGGGCGCGCCCCGGGGGACGGGTCGGGCATGCGTTCTGCGGGGGCGGGTCGTGGGGGCCGGGACGCGCGGGGCGGCGGGGTGCCGGTCGGGGGTCGACGGGGCGCCGGCCGCGTGCCGGTGGGGTGCCGGTGGTCGGGCTGGTCCCGGTTCGGGGGCGGGCGTCGGGCCCGACGAGGTTTGTCCCGGGGTGCGCCGTCCGGGGGCCGCGGCTCGTGCTCGCCCCGGCGTCGTCCGCGCGTCATGCGCCCCACATCCGCCACCCCCGCGGCGGCCCCTGCCCGTAGACTCCTCCCCCAGTGGCACCCACGGGGCGGGCGAGGAAGCCGGGCCCGGTGCCCGCACGGAACGTAGATCTGGGAGGAAGCGTCGTCGTGAGCAGCAGGCCATCCCGAGGCGCTGCTCGCCTCGCGGCGATACTCGACGCCCTCCCCGACGCCCTGTTGCTCGTCAACTGCAACGGCACGGTCGTCAACGCCAACCACATCGCCCTGGAGACCTTCGAGACGCCGGGCACCGCGCTCGTCGGGCGCGGGCTGCTCGACCTGTTGCCGTCCTTCGACTCCAAGCGCATCCCCGGTTCGATGCGGCGGCCGAGCGACGACCGGGGCGAGGACGGCAGGACCAAGCCGACCCGGATGGTGGCGCGGCGCACCGACGGCACCCAGTTCCCGGTCGAGGTCACCAGCGCCAACCTGGAGGACGGCCGGACCCCGTACGTGGACAGCCACGGCTACACCGGCGACGAGCTGCTCATGCTGGTGGTGCGGGACCTGACGGGGACGCTCGACACCGAGGCGGAACTCGCGCGGCAGCAGCGGCAGACCGAGATGATCCTGCGCGCCGCCGCTGAGGGCGTCGTGGGCGTGGACACCGACGGCAAGGTCGTCCTGGTCAACCCGTCCGCCGCGCAGATCCTCGGCTACCGGGCCAGCGACCTCGGCGGCCAGGAGCTGCACCCGCTGATACAGCACACGCGGGCGGACGGCACGCCGTTGCCGTACGAGGAGACGCCGCTGGCCGACACGTTGAGCTCGGGGCGCAAGCACCGGGTGCGCGGGCAGGTGCTGTGGGCGAAGGACGGTCGGGCGGTGCCGGTCGACCTGACGACGGCGCCGGTGCGCGACGGCGACCAGTTGGTGGGCGCGGTCATGACGTTCACCGACCGGCGTTCGTACGACGCGCTGGCCGCGCGCCACGCCCAACTGCTGGCCGTGCTCGACGTGTCGCTGCGCGGGCCGCTGCACGAGTTGCGGGGCGAACTCGGCGAGCTGGTCGCCGACCCGGCCGGTCAGTTGTGGCCGGAGGCCAACCAGGTCCTGCACTACCTCGCCGCCGGCTATGCCCGGATGACGACCCTGGTCGACAACGTCCTCAGCTACCAGCGGCTGGCCGCCGGCAAGGAGCGGCTCGACCGTTCGGTCGTCTCGCTGGAGACCGTGGTGGCCGCCGGCGTCGAGGGCGCGATCGAGCTGATCGGGCCGGGGCGGGCCCAGTTCGCGGTGCACGCGCCGCCGATCGAGGCCGAGGTGGACCCGGTCCGGCTGGCGCAGGCGCTGGCCCATCTGATCGCCGATGTGGCCGGCCTCGACGCGACCGGCAACGCGACGGCCGCCGCCCCCGGCGACTCGACGATCGTGGTGGCCGCGGCGCAGCGCGGCGACGTCGTACGGATCGAGGTGCGCGGTCCGCACCCGGGCGGCGACGCGGTGCACGAGCCGATCGTGCGCGGGATCGTCCGCAAGCACGGCGGGGTGCTCCAGACACACGAGATGCCCGGCATGGGCGGCAGCGCGTATGTGCTCGAAGTACCGCTCTCCGCCGACGGCAAGCCGCTGACCAGCGGCCGGGCCGATACGGACGACAGCACGGGCGCGGTGCGGGTGCCGGTGGAGGACAACGCCACCACCGTGATGCCGGTCCCGACGGAGCCGGCGCGCGGTACGGGCGGTGCCGGCGCGGCAGGTGCTGCGGGTGCGGCCGGCGCGGCGGGTGTCGGGGACGGCACGGGGG
>NZ_JBEHZD010000201.1:0-12412 GCF_040240285.1 Streptomyces sp. HSW2009
CAACAACACCAACCCCACACCCTCAGCAAAATTCGTCCCATCCGCACCCTCCGCAAACGCCCGGCACCGACCATCACCCGACAACCCACGCTGCCGACTGAAGGTCACGAAGGGCATGGGGGTGGCCATCACGGTCACGCCGCCGGCCAGTGCCAGGCTGCTCTCACCCGAGCGCAGCGACTGGCAGGCCAGATGCATCGCGACCAGCGAGGACGAGCAGGCCGTGTCGACGGTGACGGCGGGCCCTTCGAGGCCGAGGGTGTACGCCACCCGGCCGGAGATCACCGAGGAGAAAACGCCGGTCGGGATGTAACCCTCGACCTCGGCCGACGCGTTGGTGAGCAGGGTGTCGTAGTCGTGGGAGTAGCAGCCGACGAACACCCCGGTCGCCGTCTTGTGCAGGGAGTGCGGGTCGATGTTGGCGCGCTCCAGGGTCTCCCAGGCCGTCTCCAGGACCAGTCGCTGTTGCGGATCGGTCGCCAGTGCCTCGCGCGGGCTCATCTTGAAGAACTCGGCGTCGAAGTCGCCCGCGTCGTACAGGAATCCGCCCTGCCGGCCGTAGCTCTTGCCGGGGGCGTCCGGGTCCGGGTCGTACAGCGTCTCCGGGTCCCAGCCGCGGTCGGTCGGGTAGTCGGAGATCGCGTCGCGCCCCTCGGCGACGAGCTGCCACAGCTCGGCCGGGCTGCGTACGTCGCCCGGGTAGCGGCAGCCCATGCCGACGATGGCGATGGGTTCGAACCGGTCGGTCTCCAACTCCTGGAGGCGCTGGCGGGTGCGGCGCAGGTCGGCCGTCACGCGGCGCAGGTAATCCCGGAGCTTCGCTTCATCAGACATGGGAAGTCACCATCCTCACGTGGGCCGGTCAGGAGAGTCCGAGCTCGTTCTCGATGACGTCGAAGATCTCGTCGTCGGTGGCGGCCGTCAGGTCCTCGTCGGACCCGGTCGCCCCTGTCGTGGGTCGTTCGCCCTCGCCCAGCTTCCAGGCCAACCCTTCGAGCCTGGCCCGCAGTGCGGCGCTGGTCGCGGCCTCCAGGGTGAGGTCGGCGAGGCTGGCTTCCAGGCGTTCGACCTCGCGTTGGACGCGCTCGGCCGGGTCCGCGTCCTGGGGGCTCAGCCTGGTGTGCAGATGGGTGGCGAGGTCGGTCGGGGTGGGGTGGTCGAAGATGAGGGTGGGTGACAGGCGCATCCGGGTTGCGGTGTTCAGCCTGTTGCGCAGTTCCACGGCGGTCAGGGAGTCGAAGCCGATTTCCTTGAAGGGCCGGTTGGCCACGATGCCGTCCGGGGTGGGGTGGCCGAGTACGGTCGCCGCGTGGGCGCGTACCAGGTCGAGCAGGTGTCGGTGCTGGTCGTCGGGGGCGAGGGTGGCGAGGGTTGCGGCCAGTCCGCCGTCGGTCGCGCCGCTGGCCACCGCCCTGCGGGTGCCGGCACCGGGCAGGGCCCGCAGTACGGCGGGCAGGGCGGCCGGGTCCGTGGGCGGGGTCAGCGGGCAGGGGGCGAGCGTCGCCCGGTCGATGCGGAGGGCGGTGTCGAGCAGGGCCAGGCCGTGTGCGGTGTCGATCGGGGTGAGTCCGGCGTGGCTGACGACGCGTCCGCGCTGGGCCTGGTCGAGGTGGCCGGTCATGCCGCTGGCCTCCTCCCACAGCCCCCAGGCGAGCGAGGTGGCGGGCAGGTGCTGGGCGCGCCGGTGGTGGCTGAGGGCGTCCAGGAAGGCGTTGGCCGCGGCGTAGTTGGCCTGGCCTGCGCTGCCGAGGGTGGCGGTGGCCGAGGAGAAGAGGACGAAGGCGGCCAGCTCCTGGCCCAGGGTCGCCCGGTGCAGGTTCCACGCGGCGTCGGCCTTGGGTCGGAAGACGGTGTCCAGGTGCTGGGGGGTGAGGTTGTCGACGGTGGCGTCGTGCAGGGCTCCGGCGGCGTGGATGACGGCGGTCAGTGGGTGGGCCGCAGGCACGGCGGCCAGTTGGTCGGCGAGGGCGGCGGGGTCGGCCGTGTCGCAGGCGGCGATGGTGGCCGTGGCACCCAACTCGGCTAGTTCTTCTTGGAGTTCGTACGCGCCCGGGGCCTCGGGTCCGCTGCGGCTGAGCAGCAGCAGGTGGCGGATGCCGTGCCTGGTGACCAGGTGGCGGGCGACCAGGGTGCCGAGGGTGCCGGTGCCGCCGGTGATGAGCACCGTGCCGGCCGGGTCGAGCGTCGACGGCAGGGCCAGGGTGATCTTTCCGGTGTGGCGGGCCAGGCTGAAGTGGCGCAGCGCCTGGCGGGCCCGGGACAGTGGCCAGGTGGTGGCGGGCAGGGGCCGCAGGGTGCCGGCGGCGAAGAGCGGGGCGAGGGCGGCGAGCATGGCCCGGGTGGTGTCGGGGTCCACGTCCAGCAGGTCGAAGGCGCGGTAGCTGATGTGCGGGTGGACGGCGGTGACCTGGTCCGCGTCGCGGATGTCGGTCTTGCCCATCTCGATGAACCGGCCGCCGGGTGCGAGCAGTCGCAGCGAGGCGTCGATGGACTCCGCGGTGAGGGAGTTGAGCACGATGTCCACGCCGCCGGGGGCGCCGGCCCGGAAGTGGGTCTCGAAGTCCAGGGTGCGGGATGAGGCGATGTGCGCGTCGTCCAGGCCGAGCGCGCGCAGCGTGTCCCACTTGGGTGGGCTGGCGGTGGCGAACACCTCGGCGCCGAAGTGGCGGGCGAGTTGGATGGCCGCCATGCCGACGCCGCCGGTCGCGGTGTGGACCAGGACGGTGTCACCGGCCCGGATGCCGGCGAGTTCCACCAGGCTGTAGTAGGCCGTGAGGAAGGCCGCGGGGACGGTGGCCGCGTCGGTGTACGACCAGGAGTCGGGGATGCGGGTGAGGAGGCGGTGGTCGATGATGCGGGTGGGTCCGATGCCGCCGGCGGCGGCCATGCCCATCACCCGGTCGCCGGGGGCCAGGTCGGTGACGTCCGCGCCGACCTCGGTGACGGTGCCGGCGTCCTCGCCGCCGATGGGCACCTTCACCGGGACGAGGCCGAGGGAGACCATCACGTCGCGGAAGTTCAGGCCGACGGCGCGTACGGTCATCCGCACCTGGTGGGGTTCGAGCGGCCGGTGGGACGCGTCGCCCGGGGCCAGGACGACCTGTCCCAGGGTGCCTCCGTCGCCGGCCACCTCCAGTTGCCAGTCGGTGCCGTCGGCGGGTGGGGTCAGGGTGTCGGCCGCTGCGGGGACCAGCCGCGGGACGCTCATTTCGCCCGAGTGCAGGGCGAGTTGGGGTTCGCTACGGGAGAGTGCCAGGTCGAGCGCGGCGGGCAGGGCCCGTACCGAGGCTTCCTGGTGGTCGAGGTCGATCAGGAGGAACCGGTCCGGCTCCTCGGCCTGCGCGCTGCGCACCAGGCCCCACAGGGCGGCGTCGGCGAGGCCGTCGGCGGTGGTGGCGGTGGCTTCGCCGGCGGCGACCGCGCCTTCGGTGACCAGGGCCAGTCGGCTGGCCGCGTAGTGCGGGCTGGCAAGCCACTCCTGGAGCAGGCCGAGGACGGTTTCGGTGCGGTGGGCGGCGGCGCGGGCCGGGTCCTGGCCTGGGTCCGGTGCGGGCAGGAGGGCGAGTACCACGTCGGGTGCGGGTTCGGCCGCCGCTTCCAGGGCCGCGCCGAGGTCGACCAGTCGGGTGTGTCGGGCGACGGCGCGTCCGGTGTGCCGGGCCAGGGTGGCGGCCAGGCCCCGATCGTCCGCGCCCAGGACGGCGAGGTGGGTATCGGTGTCGGCGCTGGTGGGCGCGGCGGCGTCCGGCTCGGCCGGGTGCCAGTCCAGGTGGAGCAGGGAGCGTCCGGTGTCGGCGGTGGGAGTCAGTCCGGTGGCGGCCAGCGGGCGCAGGGTGAGGGCGTCGACGGTGAGGACGGGCCCGCCGGCCGGGTCGGTGACGCTCAGGTGCACGGCGTCGGCACCGGTGTCGGCGGCGGGGCTGGTGGTGATCCGTACCCGCAGCGCGGTGGCATCGGTGGCGTGCAGGGTGACACCGCTCCAGGCGAACGGCAGGGCCTGCCCTTCGGTGTCGCCGGGGCCGAAGCCGGTGGCGATGAGCAGCGGGTGCAGGGCCGCGTCGAGCAGGGCGGGGTGCAGGCCGAACCCGCTGGTGGCGGTGGTGGGCGCGAGCCGTACGTCGGCGTACAGCACATCGCCGGCGCGCCACAGGGCGTGCAGGTTCTGGAAGGCGGGCCCGTACTGGTAGCCGCGGGCTGCCAGTTCCTCGTACGCGCCGTCGAGGGGGACCGCGGTGGCGCCGGCCGGTGGCCAGGGCGCCGGCGCCGCGGGCGGGGCCGGGGTGGCGCCGGCCGTGGTGAGGACGCCGCTGGCGTGGTGGGTCCAGGGTTGGTCGGCTTCGGCGGCCTGTGGGCGGGAGTGGATGTGGATGCTGCGCCGCTGCTCCCCCGTCGCGTCGCCGCCCTCGGCCCGTTCGGGTGTGCCGACGGTCAGGTGGAGGTGGACGGGCCGGCCGTCGGTGAGCAACAGGGGTGCGTGCAGGGTGAGTTCGGCCAGGGTCGGGCAGCCGGTCGCGGTGCCGGCGGCCAGTGCGAGATCGAGATGGGCGGTGCCGGGCAGCAGCGGAGTGTGGGTGACGGCGTGCTCGGCCAGCCAGGGTTGGTCGCCGGTGCCGAGGGTGGCGGTGGCGTGCCAGCTCCCGTCGGGCAGCCAGGTGGTGCTGGCGAGCAGCGGGTGGTCGGCCGGGTGCAGGCCGAGTCCGCCGGCGTCCGCGAGGGTGGGTGCGGGGTTGAGCCAGTGGCGGTCGCCCTGGAAGGCGTAGCTGGGCAGGTCGACGGGGCGGCCGGGGCCGGTGGGGCGGCCCAGCGCCCGGGGCCAGTCGACCGGCGCGCCGTGCACGTGGCCGGTGGCGAGCGCGGTGAGGAACTGTGGCCAGCCGCCGGCGTCACGGCGCAGGGTGCCGATGGCCGCGCTGCCGGGTTCGGGGTCGCCGTCGGGGTGCAGTACGTCCTGGATGCTGGCGGTCAGCACCGGGTGCGGGCTGGTTTCGACGAACAGCCGGTGGCCGGTGTCGACCAGGTCGGTCAGGGTGGGGTGGAACAGCACGGGCCGGCTCAGGTTGTCGTACCAGTACGTGCCGTCCAGGGCCGTGGTGTCCAGGCTCCCGCCGGTGACGGTGGAGTGGAAGGGCACCTGGGCGGGGCGCGGGGTGAGGTCGGCGAGCAGGGTGTGCAGGGTGTCGCGGAGTACCTGCATGTGCGGGGTGTGGGAGGCGTAGTCGACCGGGATGGTCTTGGCGTCGACGCCGGTGGCCTGGCAGTGGGCGACCAGTTCGGCCAGGGCGTCGGCGTCACCGGCGACGACGGTGGTGGCCGGGCCGTTGAGGGCGGCGAGGTGGACGCCCGGGTGTCGGGTGAGCAGCTCGCGGGCCCGGTCTGCGGCGAGCGGCAGGGAGGCCATGCCACCGGTGCCGGCGACGTCGGCCAGCGCCTTGGAGCGCAGGGCCGAGACGCGGGCGGCGTCTTCCAGGCTGAGGGCACCGCAGGCGTACGCGGCGGCGATCTCACCCTGGGAGTGGCCGATGACGGCGTCCGGGTGGACGCCGTGCGCCCGCCAGAGGGCGACCAGGCCGGAGGCGACGGCGAACAGGGCGGGTTGGACGACGTCCACCCGGTCGAGACCGGGCGCGCCGGGCCGCTGGCGCAGCACGTCGAGCAGGTGCCAGTCGGTGTGCGGCTCCAACGCCTGGGCGCAGGCGTCGAGTTCGGCGGCGAACTCGGGCGAGGCGGCCAACAGGTCACTGGCCATGCCGACCCACTGGGGGCCCTGGCCGGGGAAGACGAAGACGGTCTTCGGGGTGCCGACGGCGGTCCCGATGACGGTGCCCGGCGCCGGGTTGCCCGCCGCCAGGGCGGTGAGCCCGGCGATGGCGCCGGCAGTGTCCTGCGCGGTGACGACGGCCCGGTGGGTGTGGTGGGTGCGCGAGGTGGCCAGCGCCCGGGCCACCTCGGCCGCGGCCGGTGCGGTGGCCGGCTCCGCCTGTTGCGCCCAGTGGGCGAGCCGGGCCGCCTGGGCGGCCAGGGCGGGTGCGTCGTGGCCGGAGACCAGCCAGGCCAGCGGGTGGCCGGCGGGGTGCTCGCCCTCGGCGGTCCGGTCCTGGTGGGTCGGGCCGGCGGGCAGGGCGGGTGTGTCGTCCGGGGCCAGGGTGTCTTCCGCGGGGGCCTGTTCGAGTACGAGGTGGGCGTTGGTGCCGCTGATCCCGAACGAGGACACCGCGGCCCTACGCGGCCGGTCCACCACCGGCCACGCACGCTCCCGCGTCACCAGCTCCACCGCGCCCGACGACCAGTCCACCCGCGAGGACGGCGCGTCCACGTGCAACGTCCGCGGCACCACCCCACGCCGCAACGCCTCCACCATCTTGATCACACCCGCCACCCCCGCGGCAGCCTGGGTGTGACCGATGTTCGACTTCACCGAACCCAGCCACAGCGGGTCACCCGCACCCCGGCCCTGCCCGTACGTCGCGAGCAGCGCCTGTGCCTCGATCGGGTCGCCGAGGGAGGTCCCGGTGCCGTGCGCCTCCACCACGTCCACCTCGGAAGCGGCCACCCCGGATGCCTTCAACGCGGCCTGGATGACCCGCTGTTGGGAGGGGCCGTTGGGGGCGGTGAGGCCGTTGGACGCGCCGTCCTGGTTGATGGCGGAGCCGCGCAGCACGGCCAGTACCCGGTGTCCGTTGCGCTGGGCGTCCGACAGTCGTTCCAGTAGGACCAGGCCCGCGCCCTCGCCCCAGCCGGTGCCGTCGGCGCCGTCCGCGAACGCCTTGCAGCGGCCGTCGGGTGCCAGCCCGCGCTGCCGGCTGAACTCCACGAAGATGCCGGGCAGCGACAGCACGGTGACCCCGCCGGCCAGCGCCATCGTGCAATCGCCCGCGCGCAGCGACCCGGCGGCCAGGTGCAGGGCCACCAGCGAGGACGAGCAGGCCGTGTCGACCGTGACGGCGGGCCCTTCGAGGCCGAGGGTGTACGCCACTCGGCCCGAGATCACGCTCGACGTGGAACCGGTGAGCAGGAAGCCGCCGTCGGTGCCGGCGGGCGGCTGGTGCATGCGCGGCCCGTAGTCCTGCGCCATGGCGCCGACGAACACCCCCACCTGGCTGCCGCGCAGCGTCCGGGGATCGAGGCCGCCGCGTTCGACCGCCTCCCAGGCCACTTCGAGCAGCAGCCGCTGCTGCGGCTCCATCGCCTCCGCCTCGCGCGGCGAGATCCCGAAGAACGCGGCGTCGAACCGGGCGACGTCGTCCAGGAAACAGCCGCGCCTGGTGTACGAGGTGCCGGCGTGCTCGGGGTCGGGGTGGTAGAGCCCGTCCAGGTCCCAGCCGCGGTCGGTGGGGAAGTCGGTGGTGCCATCGCCGCCCGCGTGCACCAGCTCCCACAGCTCCTGCGGGCTGCGCACGCCGCCGGGGTAGCGGCAGGCCATCGCGACGACGGCGATCGGCTCGTCCGGCGCGGCGGGACGCCCGGCCACCTCGCGCGCGGCCCGGTCGGGTGCCGGCCGCTGCCCGTCCGCCGGTGGGTCGATCGCGGCCTGCAAGCGGGCGATGACGTGCTGCGGAGTGGGGCAGTCGAAGGTGAGGCTGTCGGGCAGTGGCAGCCCGGTGGCGGTGCTCAGCCTGGCCGCGAGTTCGGCGCCGGTGACCGAGTCGAGGCCGAGTTCCTTGAAGGTACGGGTCGGGTCGAAGGCGTCCGCCCGCAGGTGCCCGAGGGCGGCGGCGGTGGCCCCGAGCACCACGGCGGTGACGTCCAGGGTGGGTTGCGGGGTGGGGGCTGACGGGGTGGTGTCTGTCGCCCGGGTGGTGTCTGTCGGGGTGGCGCCTGGCGCCAGGGTGGCGCCCGCCGCTGGGACAGTCTCGTCCGCCGCGGGGGTGTTCGCGGGTCCGCTTCCGGTGCTGGGTCCGCTCCCGGTGGTGGCCGCGTCCAGCCAGTAGCGCTGGCGCTGGAAGGCGTAGGTGGGCAGGGACACCCGCCGGGCGCGCCGCCGGTCGGTCCAGGGTGACCAGTCGACGGGCGCGCCGGACGCGTACGCCTGGGCCGCCGCGAACACCATCCGCTGCCAGCCGCCCTGGTCGCGACGGAGGGTGCCGATGGCCTCCCCCGCGTCGGCCACGATCTGCTCGACGCTCAGCGTGAGCACCGGGTGCGGGCTGACTTCCACGAACAGGGTGTGTCCCGCCGCGGCGAGCGCCCGTACGGCCGGCTCGAACCGCACGGTGTGGCGCAGGTTGCGGTACCAGTAGTCGGTGTCGAGACCGGTGGTGTCGACGGGTTCGCCGGTCACCGTGGAGAAGAAGGGTACGGCCGCCGGGCCCGGCCGAACGTCGGCCAGGGCCTCCAGCAACTCCTCGCGTACCGGCTCCACTTGGTCGGTGTGCGAGGCGTAGCTGACCGGCATGGCACGGGCTCGTACGCCGCGTGCCTCGTACCCGGCGACCAGTTCCAGTACCGCGGCCCGGTCGCCACCCACCACGGTGTGGTGCGGGCCGTTGACCGCGGCGACGTGGATGCGGCCGGCGTACTCGGCCAGGTCCGCGGCGACCTCGGCGGCGGGCAGGAGGACCGAGGCCATCGCCCCGGCGTCGTTCCCCAGGGTTGCCACGGCGCGGCTGCGCACCGCGACGATCCGTGCGGCGTCGGCGAGCGAGAGCGCGCCGCACACATGGGCCGCGGCGATCTCGCCCTGGGAGTGGCCGACCACCGCGTCCGGGACCACGCCGAGCGAGCGCCAGACCGCGGCGAGCGCGACCATCTGCGCGAAGAGCACCGGTTGCACCACGTCGACCCGGTCGAGCGAGGGTGCGTCCGGTGCGCCGCGCACCACGTCGAGCAGCGACCAGTCCAGGTACGGTGCGAACGCGGCGGCGCAGGCTTCGACCGACTCCCGGAACACCGCCGACTGGTCCCACAACTCCCTTGCCATGCCCTCCCATTGGCCGCCCTGCCCGGGGAAGACGAAGGCCACCTTGCCGGCGCGGGCCCGTCCCCGTACCACCTGCGGCGCCTCATCGCCGCGGCCGAGCGCGTCGAGCCCGGCGAGCAGGTCGGCCCGCCGTTCGCCGAGCACCACGGCCCGGTGTGCGAAGGCGGTACGGGTGGTCAACAGCGCCGAGCCGACGTCGGCCGGTGCCGTACCGGTGTCCGCGGTCAGGTGTGCGGCCAGCCGGGCCGCCTGCGCGGCGAGACCGGCGGCGGTCGGCGCGGACACCACCCAGGGCAGCGGGCCCGCCGGGCTGGCCTGCGGCTGCTCAATGGCGGGTGCCTGCGGCTGCTCGCCGGCGGGCGCCTGTGGCTGCTCGCCGGCGAGTGCACGGGTGGGTTCCCCAGCGGATGCCTGGGTGGGGTTGCCGGCCTCTGGCGCGGCACGCCCGCCACGGGTGGTCCAGGAGTCAACGGCCGCAGGTGCGGCGGCCAGCACCAGGTGGCAGTTGGTGCCGCCGATTCCGAACGAGGAGACACCGGCGAACTGCGCGACGAGCTTCGACTGCGCCCGGCCGGGCTGGTCGGACGCCGCTGGTTGGGTTGCCGTGTCGTCGGTTGTGGCTTCGCGGGTCGTGGCTTCGTGGGTTGCAGCTTCGTGGGTTGCTGCTGCCTCGTCCGCCGGCCGGGTGGGCCAGGGCGTGTTGGTCGTGGCCACCTTGAGGTGCCAGCCGTCGAAGTCGATGCGTGGGTGCGGCTCGGTGAAGTTGAGGCTGGCCGGGACCGTGCCGTGGGACAGCGAGAGCGCCACCTTGAGGAGGCCGACCACGCCCGCCGCGCCCTCCAGGTGGCCCACATTGGTCTTGGCCGAGCCGACCAGCAGCGGGGCGTCCTGCGCGGTGCGTCCGGCGCCGAGCACGGCGCCGAGTGCGGCTGCTTCGACGGGGTCGCCGACCCGGGTCCCGGTGCCGTGCAGTTCGACGTAGCCGACCCGGCTCGGGTCGACGCCGGCGCTCCGGTACGCGCTCTCCAGTACGGCGCGCTGGCCATCGGCGCTGGGGGCGGCCAGGGCGGTGCCGGGGCCGTCGTGGTTGACGGCGCCGCCGCGGATCACGCAGTAGATGCGGTCGCCGTCCGCGAGCGCCCGCTCCAGCGGCTTGAGGACGACCATGCCGCCGCCCTCGCCGCGGACGAAGCCGGCGGCAGCGGCGTCGAAGGTGCGGCAGCGGCCGTCCGGGGCCAGGGCGCCGATGCGGTCGAAGTCCGGCCCGCGGTCGATCAGGTTGAGGTTGACGCCGCCGGCGATGGCCAGCGTCGCCTCGCCCGAACGCAGGCTGGCGCAGGCGAGGTGCACGGCGACCAGGGACGAGGACTGCCCGGAGTCGACGGTGAGGCTGGGGCCGCGGGTGCCGAGGACGTAGGAGAGCCGGTTGGCGATGATGCCGCGGCTGCGGCCGGTGAGGGCGTGCGGGTTGCCGCCCGGGGTGCCCTGCCGGTCCTGGAGCAGGGCGTAGTCGTCCCAGATGGTGCCGACGAACACGCCGGTGCTGGTCGCGCGCAGGGCGGCCGGGAGCTGCCCGGCGTCCTCCAGGGCCTCCCAGCCGAGTTCCAGGGCGAGCCGCTGTTGCGGGTCCATGGCCTGGGCCTCGCGCGGGGAGACGCCGAAGAACTCCGCGTCGAAGGTGTCGATCCGCTCCAGAAAGCCGCCCCAGCGGGGTGCGGGCGCGTCGGGCACCGGCCCGGTCCCGCCGGCCGGCTGCCCGTTTGCCCAACGCCCGGGCGGCGGCTCGGTGATGCTGCTGTCGCCCCGGTGCAGGAGCTCCCAGAATTCCCGCGGGTTCGCCGCCATCGGCAATCGGCAGGAAAGCCCGACGACGGCTATGGCCGCTTCGCTTGACGGGTGGGTCTCAGACACGACGCTGTTTCCCCTCGGGCCGTTTGACACAGGACCGTGCACACCGGAGCACCGCGGCGGGAAAGCGCCGTACGGGCGGCGACTGAATTTCTGTCAGGGCACCTTCCGGCACCGCTCGACGGCCGTCGCACACCGTGGTCAGTCGCGCGCCACCTGCCGGAACGGGCAGTTACCGCGCCGCTTCCCCGCCACCGGGCCGAGCTACCGATTCACGGCATCTCCAGGCCCGGCGCACGCCCTGAGGCAATCATCCAAGGGCCGTCGTGGGCAACCACCTGCGGTACGGCTTGCCTGTTCGTACGGTCGCCTTGCCCATGTTTCCCCGGCCCCACAGGAGGCGCTTTCGCCGAAAATGGGCAGCGGAAATCCCGCGGACCCGATGGATTCCGCGGGAGAGGCTTTGACCGATGAAGTCGCCGAGGCGGCGCTAGATCAATCCTGACCTAATGGCGTAGGAGACCACATGTGTCCTGTTACGCAGATTGAGTTGCTTCATCAGGCCGTAGAATATGTTCTTTATCGTACGCTCCGAGTAGCAGAGCTCCTGTGAGATCTCGGCAATGACATAGCCTTCGGCGGCGAGCCTGAGGACGTTGATCTCGCGGGCCGAGAGGCCGGATGCGGTGAGGCCGCGCGGGGTGAGCACGTCGCGCTGTACGCGGTGCACGTGGTCGAGCAGGCCGCCTTGCAGCGAGGCCGGGAAGTCCGCCCAGCCCTTGCTGATCCGCCAGATGACGTCGATGAACCTGGCGGGCGTGAACTCCGCACGCCACAGCGCTGCTCGTACCCCGTACTCGGCCGCCATCGAATAGTCGGCGTGCCAACTGTTGTCCACGATGAGGCAGAATCGGACCGAGGGCGCCTGCCATGTGCGTAAGAGTTCCATGGTGTCGGCATTGACGGTATCGACCGAGACCACCATGACGTCCACTTCGGCCCCTGGCTCGGCCGCGCTGAGCTTGAATTGCGGATTGCCTTCGAGCGGGCCGACGAGCCCCATGCACGTAATGGGATCTTCAGCATGAACCGCAACCTTGATCATGGCCGTCCCCCGTATCGAATGGTCGCCCCTGCGGCTCGGACGCCGACCCGCTGCGAGGCGGTACGCCGATATCATGGCACGCTGATCTCCCCCTCTTGTCGACTCTGTGGCAGGGGACGGCTAGCTGTAGGGAAAAATCACGCGAGCGTCCACCGAAGCGGAATGTTGCACACCGCGAACGCCGCACACCGGCGCACTAAGTGCCGACCCATGGCTTCCCTTTTGGCGTGGCATCCGGTATCCGACGGGGCGACACTTCGACGTAATCAGCATGCCGGTTCTTTGATACCCGTGCCCACTCCGGGAATTCGATCACCGCGCTATCGGGCACTTCACCGGGCCTGCGGGAGTCATAACGGGCGCGCTCGGGGCCGAACCGGTCGCCGGCCGCGTCACGTCCCGGCGGCGGGTGGGCCTTCCGCATGCCCCCGCACGCTGCCCGATTGGCGTGGCGATCGGGCAGCGCCGGCGGACGGCTGACGGGATACTGTCCGGAATCTGGACGGCCGCCGGGGGCCGGGGCAGGACATCAAGTGGCCGCG